>CAUJJV010000194.1 GCA_963205375.1 Pseudomonadota bacterium | reverse complement strand
AAGTGCAGGATGTCTTCGACGTTGGTCACCAGACCCAGGCCCCAGGGTCCGATGGCAATGCCCGCGGTCAGGTAGCCGATGATGGAGCCCAACCCGATGGCTTTGCTCAGGGGGACCGCGATGACTGCAGCGCTCAGGTAGATGAAGCTGTTGATCAGCCAGGCGGGGGAGTGTTCCATGCCGCTAACATAGCGCAAGTTCGCATTTTTTGACAGGAGCCGCCATGCCAGTCGTCGTCGTTGCCAACCCCAAAGGTGGCGTGGGCAAGTCCACGATCTCCACCCACGTGGCCGGATATTTTGCGTCGCAGGGCCATGCGGTCATGCTGGGCGATGCGGACCGACAGCAATCCTCCCGACTCTGGCTGGGCTTGCGACCGACAGCTGCCCGGCCCATCCAAGCATGGGACATTGGCCCGGACCTGATCGCCAAGCCCCCCAAGGGAACTACCCATGTGGTGCTGGATACGCCCGCCGGACTGCATGGCTGGCGCTTTCGCGACGTGATGAAGATGGCCGACAAGATCATCGTGCCGCTGCAGCCCAGCGTGTTTGACATCTTTGCCACGCGTGCATTTCTCGATGAGCTGGCGTCCAACCGCGACGCGATGAAGGCGGACATCGGCATCGTGGGCATGCGGGTGGATGCGCGCACCATCGCGGCGGACAAGCTGCACGAATTTGTGGATTCACTGGGGCTGCCGGTGCTGGGCTACTTGCGTGATACCCAGAACTACATCCATCTGGCGGCGCGCGGCCTGACGGTGTTTGATGTCGCACCCGGTCGGGTGGAGCGGGACCTTGCGCAGTGGCAGCCCATTTGCCAGTGGCTGGAAGATTAGCCCCCACGCTCCACCGCTGCGCGGGTCGCTGCCCCCCGAGGGGGCGAATTCGCCTTGGGGCGGCCCGGCGGCGAATTGCCTCTTGGCTGTCACGCGATCGACAGTGCGCGACGCGGACTCTGGCTACAGTGGCCCCATGAAAACCTTTCAAACCCTTGCAGAACTCGCCGCGCTGGTGGGCCAGGAAGTCGCGTTCAGCGACTGGGTCCTGGTCACCCAGGAGCGTATCAACCAGTTTGCCGATGCCACCGGCGACCACCAGTGGATCCACGTCGATGTGGAGCGGGCCAAGTCTGGTCCCTTTGGTGCGCCGATTGCGCACGGGTTTCTGACCCTGTCGCTATTGCCCACGTTTTTTGACAACGCCATGAAGGTGGAGCAGGTGCGCATGGGCGTGAACTATGGCCTGAACAAAGTGCGTTTTGTGGCGCCGGTGCCCGTGGGCAGCCAGCTGCGCGCGCGCATCAAGCTGCTCAAGGCCGAAGGCATCGACAACAACGGCCTGCAAACCACCTGGGAAGTGACCGTGGAGCGTGAAGGCGCACCCAAGCCGGTGTGCGTGGCCGAGTCACTGGCCCGCATGTACCCCTAAGCGTCGTTGCCCCCCAAGGGGGCTAATTTGGTTTCGCCGCGCTTCGCGAACACTTGGGGCGGCCCGGCGTGAAATTCAGGCGAAGTCGTTTTGCCGCCACGCCTCAAAGACGGTTACGGCGACGGCGTTGGACAGGTTGAGGCTGCGCTGACCCTCGCGCATGGGCAGACGCAGGCTCTGGCCGGGACCAAAGCTGGCGCGCACCAAGTCTGAAATGCCTTTGGTCTCGGAGCCAAACACCAGCCAGTCGCCAGCCTGGAATGCAACCTCGTAAGGGCTGCGCGTGCCCCGCGTAGTCAGCGTGAACAGGCGGTCCGGTGCGGGCTGCTCGTGTTCGAGGAAGGTCTGCCAGCTGGCGTGGCGTTTGAGCTGTGCGTACTCGTGGTAGTCCAGCCCGGCACGGCGCATGTGCTTGTCGTCCATCGAAAATCCCAGTGGCTCCACCAGATGCAGCGTGCACCCGGTATTGGCCGCCAGGCGGATGACGTTGCCAGTGTTGGGTGGGATCTCGGGTTCAACTAAAACGATATGAAACATCGTTGAATTATTCCGTACGTGCAAATACCAGCCCGGTGATATGCGCTGCCCCGGCCTCCCGCAGCACCTGCGCCGCCGCAAAAAGCGAAGCGCCGGTGGTCATCACATCGTCTAGCAGCACCACCCTTTGGCTCTTGAGTGCGCTGGCCTGCAGTGGCTCCACCGCGTAGACCCCCTGCACGCTGCGCATACGCTCCGTGCGCGGCAGGGCGCTTTGGGGCGGTGTGTCGTGCAGGCGCAGCAGAAGACCTTGCGCGACTTTGGCCGGCTCCAGCGCACGGGCCAGCTCCAGTGTCTGGTTGAAACCGCGCTCTTGCAAGCGCTGGCTGGAGAGCGGCATGGGAATCAGCAGGTCGGCCTGGTCGAGCGCGGGCTCTACCCAGGGTGCGCTGCGCATCAGCAGGGCGAGGGTGCGGGCCCATCCGGTGTGCTGGTGGAACTTGAAATCGACGACCAGTCCCGACCAGGGATAGGCATAGGCCACCGCCGCCAGGCACTGGTCCACTGGCGGTGGGTGTAGCAGGCAGTCGCCGCACCGCTGCACTCCTGCCGGGACGGGCAGGGCGCAGGTGATGCAGCGGGGCACGGGCTGGGCGAATGCCGCCACGCAGGCGTCACACACCGGCTGCGCTGGCCAGGTGTGGCAAATGGCACACTGGCTGGGCAGGCGCTGGCTTATCCCTTCAATCAGCGGACGGAACATCGGGCCAATATACTCGCCGGTCCGCCCTTGGTTTGCTTCCCTACCCCGCATGCGTACAGAACGCCCCCCTACGATTGACCCGGTTGCCGCTGCACGCTGGGAGCAGCGCGTGCCCGCCGAGTCGCCCTGGTTGCATGAGGAAGTGGCTCGCCGCATGGAAGACCGTCTGCAATGGATCGTCAGCCAACCCAGGCGCTGGGCCCACTGGGCGCCCCTTCAGGGCGGATTGCAGGCGCAGGCGCTGCTGGCCAAGCGGTACCCGAAATCCGAGTGTTTTGTGGTCGAAGCCCCCGTCGAACGTGCGCAGGCTGCTCGTAAATTGATAGCAAAATCCCGGTGGAATCCGTCCCAATGGGGATCCGCCAAGGTGCGGTTTGAAGTGCCGGCGGAGCCGGTGCAAATGGTGTGGGCCAACATGGCGCTGCACATGGCGCCCGACCCGATGGACCTGATCGCCCGCTGGAACCAGGTGCTGGACGTGGATGGTTTTCTGATGTTTTCCTGTCTGGGGCCGGACACCTTGCGGGAACTGCACGGCCTGTACCGCGCCATGGGTTGGGCGCCGCCAACACACGCTTTCACCGATATGCACGACTGGGGTGACATGCTGGTTCAAGCCGGGTTTGCCGAGCCGGTGATGGACATGGAGCGCATCAGCTTGTCGTATTCTTCACCGCAAAGCCTGCTCGAAGAGTTGCGGGGGCTGGGGCGCAATCTGCATCAGGGCCGGTTTGCGGGGCTGCGCGGGCGGACCTGGCACCAGAGTTTGCAGGACGCGATGTGGCGCGAATTGGCCGATCCGGCCGAGGGTGGGCGGTTGAAACTCACGTTTGAAGTGATTTACGGACATGCTTTCAAGCCGAAGGCGCGCATGCCGGTGAGTCCGCAAAGCAGCATCACCCTGCAGCAGATGCGCGGGGCATTGGGACTGAATCACGAAGGGAAGGGGACGAAATGACGGGTTTTCAGGCGGAGTTGCGCTGGGGTTTGATGGTGGTGTGCCTGCTGATCTTTGGATTGGCCTTCGCGGTCATGGTCGTATCGGCCTGGGTGCAGCACCGCCGTGGCGCCAAGGAAACCACCAATTTCCATGGTTCTGTGGCCGTTGAGGTGTGTTGGGCGCTGGCGCCGCTGGTCATCGTGATGCAACTGGTGTGGCCCACCGTGCGGTCGGTGCTGGCCCCCTAGCTGAAAAAGACCTGGAGTGTGGGCTCGTGCTTCGGGTTTCGCCCGATCAAAGCAGCTTCTTATATCCGGTAAACTCGCGGGGCTGTTTGCGGTAAGGCAAAGAACAGCAAGAATAAAAAGGATTTAGGTTTATGCAAGGCTTGAAGAAAACGGTCTTGGGTGCCCTCGTGGCCCTGGGGCCTGCAGCGGTATGGGCGGGTTACGAATTCAGTTTCCCGAAACCCGTAACGCCCATCGCGCACGAGACACTCCATGTGCACAACTTGTTCATGGTGATTGCGCTGACCCTGTTTTTTGGTGTTCTGGCGCTCATGTTGTACTCCTTCTGGAAACACCGCAAGTCGGTGGGCCACAAGGCCGCTGATTTCACCGCGCCCAAATCCCGCAAGCAATGGCTCTGGACCTTGTTTCCGTTTGCAGCCTTGCTGGTTCTGGACTACGGCGTCTTCGGCATCCCGGCTTACCACGCGGTGCTGATGTATGAAGACACCAAGACCGATGCCGAGCTGGTGGTCAAGGTGACTGGCAGCCAGTGGCTGTGGGAGTACGAGTTCCCGGCCGAAGGCGTCAAGTTCTACAGCCGCCTGGCCACTCCGCGTGCGCAGATCCTGAATGAGCAGCCCAAGGGCGAGCACTATTTGCTGGAAGTGGACAACCCACTGGTGTTGCCTGTGGGCAAGAAAATCCGCTTCATCACGACTTCCAATGACGTGATCCACAGCTGGTGGGTGCCTGCATTTGGTGTCAAGCGTGACGCAGTGCCTGGTTTCCTGCGCGAGTTCTGGGCCAAGATTGACACCGTGGGTACTTACCGCGGCCAGTGTTCCGAGTTGTGCGGCAAAGAGCACGCCTACATGCCCATCGTGGTGAATGTGGTTCCCCAGGCAGAGTTTGATAGCTGGCTCAAGAGCAAAAAAACGCCTCTTTGATGCCCGTCCATTCTCATAGCTTACAGATATCAAGATAGAAGGAGTTGCCCATGGCACACGATTTGGCACATGACCTGCCCCATGCCGACGGACACGATGCGCACCATCCGTATGGTGGGGCAATGCGGTGGATTCAAACCACCAACCACAAAGACATTGGCCTGATGTACCTGATTTTCGGTATCACCATGCTGTTGATGGGTGGCGCGATGATTCTGGGCGTGCGCGCCGAATTGTTCCGCCCGGGCCTGCAGCTCATGCAACCCGAGTTCTTCAACCAGCTGATCACGCTGCACGGTCTGATCATGGTGTTCGGTTTTGCCATGCCGGTAGCCACCGGATTGGCCAACTACATGCTGCCCATGGTTCTGGGTGCACCCGACATGGCATTGCCCCGTCTGAACAACTGGGGTTTCTGGATTTTGCCGCCTGCTGCCGTAATGCTGGTATTGCCCTTCTTCCTGGGCCTGGTCGGCATTGGCCCTGGTGCGGTGGACACCGGCTGGACCATGTACGCACCGCTGTCCGTGCAAAGCGGCTGGGGAATGGACTTCGCGATTTTTGCAGTCCACATGCTGGGTGTGTCGTCGATCCTGGGTTCCATCAATGTGATCGTCACGATCCTGAACATGCGCGCGCCCGGCATGACCCTGTTCAAGATGCCCCTGTTTGCGCACGGCTTCCTGGTAACGGCCATTTTGCTGATCACCATCATGCCGGTCTTCGCCGGTGGCGTGACCATGGTCCTGATGGATCGCCACTTTGATACCCACTTCTTCAATGCCGCTGGCGGCGGTGACCCCGTACTGTGGCAACACATTTTCTGGTTCATGGGTCACCCTGAGGTGTATGTGCTGCTGTTGCCCATCACTGGCATGGTGCCTCACGTACTGACAGCGTTCTCGCGCAAGCAGACCTATGGCTACCGTGCACAGGTTTACTCCATGTGGGCCATCGGTGTTTTGGCCATGGTAGTGTGGGCGCACCACATGTTCACCAGCGGTATGTCCACCGGTGGCCAGCTGTACTTCATGTACAGCACCATGCTGATCTCCCTGCCACTCGCCGTCATGTTCTTCTGCTGGATCGCCACGCTGTGGCGCGGCTCGCTGTCCTTCGAGACACCCATGTTGTTTGCGGTCGGATTCATCATCCTGTTCGGATGGGGTGGTCTGACGGGCTTGATACTTGCGGATGCTGCGGCAGATCCCCAGTACCACAACGCTTACTTCCTGGTGGCGCATTTCCACTACGCGCTGTACCCCACCACGGTGATGGGTGCGATGGCTGCCATCTACTATTGGCTGCCCAAGTGGACTGGTCATATGCTCAACGAGCGCATGGGTCGCATTCACTTCTGGGTGGTGATGATTGGCTTCAACCTGACGTTCATTCCCCAGTTCATGGTGGGTCTGGCCGGTATGCCACGCCGTATTCCTGACTATCCGCTGATGTTCACCGAGTGGAATATGTTGTCCACCGTGGGTGCCTTCATCCTGGGCGCTTCGCACCTGATCTTCATCTACAACGTGTGGTCCAACATCCGTGGTGGTGACAAGGCAGAAGCCAAGGCCTGGGAAGGTGCCGAAGGTCTGGAGTGGACTGTGCCGTCTCCTGCGCCCTACCACACCTTCGAAAAGCAACCCACCATTGAGTGAATGCCGGAAGCGAAACAACCATGAGTGCACCTGACATGCAACCCAATCCAACCGACGCCGATGTGTGGGCCCAGCGTCGCCGCAACAATGTCCGGTTGGGATGGGCGCTGGGGGCAGCGGCCGTGGCGATCTTTCTGATTGCCGTCTTGAAGTACCGCCCACTGTGAGCGCCGAAGCATCTACTGCATTGCAGCAGGACAACCGCAGGTTGGGCTTTCGCCTGTTGCTGGTGGCAATTGCTTTTGGCGGGTTGGGCTTCGCCATGGTGCCGCTGTACGACGTGATCTGCCGCATCACCGGGCTCAATGGGCGCACCAATGCCACTGCCATTGCAGCGGACAAGAACACCCAGGTGGACATGACGCGCATGGTCAATGTGGAGTTTTTGAGCCACACCATGCCTGGCGTGGGGCTGGAGTTCAAGCCGGAGCAGTTCACCATGCGTGTGCATCCGGGTGAGGTCATGCACACGACCTATACGGTGACCAACACCAGCAAGGAAGTGTTTGTCGGTCAGGCTGTGCCCAGTGTCACGCCTGCGGTGGCAGCGCCCTACCTGCAAAAAATCGAGTGCTTCTGCTTTGACCAGCAGACATTCCAGCCCGGCGAGGTTAGAACCATGCCGGTGGTATTTGTTATCAAGCCCGACATGAGCCGGGAATTGGGTACCGTGACGCTTTCCTATACGTTTTTCGAAGCGCCGAAATCACGGATTTGAATTGACATTATTTGACTGCTAGAAGGAACGAACCATGACTCCATCGCCAACGCCGCAATCCCAGGGGCACTACTTCGTCCCGGCGGTCAGCAACTACTCCACGTTCCTTTCGGCCGGTATTTTCATGCTGGCCCTGGGCTTTATCTTCAAGCTCAATGGTGTGCCGGCCGGCACCTGGAGCATGCTGTTCGGCGCAGCCCTGATTCTGTATGTGATTTTTGGCTGGTTTGGCGAGGTGATCAGCGAGAACGTCAGCGGTGTCTACACCCTCTGGGAAGACCGTTCCTACCGCATTGGCATGGTCTGGTTCATCTTCTCGGAAGTCATGTTCTTTGCCTGTTTCTTCGGCGTGTTGTACTACATCCGCCGCATTGCATTGCCGGAGTTGGGTGGCTATGAGCAGGCGTACACACCCTACGCCGGTTTCACCGGTGCCTGGCCCTCCAGCGGACCTCTGGGTGAGACTTTCACCCCCATGAAGGCGTGGGGCATTCCTGCCCTGAACACCATGTTGCTGCTGACTTCCGGCGCGACCCTGACCTGGGCCCACTGGGGCCTGATCAAGAACAAGCGCAGCCAACTCGTCTGGGGCTTGGCGCTGACCGTGATTCTGGGCGCTGTCTTCATGGGCTTCCAGGCCTATGAATATGCACACGCTTACAGCGAACTGGGTCTGACCCTGGGTGCTGGCGTGTACGGCGCCACTTTTTTCATCCTGACCGGTTTCCACGGCATGCACGTGACCCTGGGAACCATCATGCTGATCGTCATGTGGGCGCGCAGTCTGAAAGGCCACTTCTCCGAGCACAACCACTTTGCCTTTGAAGCCGTGGCCTGGTACTGGCACTTTGTGGACGTGGTCTGGCTGATCGTGTTTGTGTTTATCTACTGGATCTGATCAACCGGGATTGGCGCAGCAGGGGCCTATTTCAGACCCCGCTGCGGGATGATGCCAAAGTAAAATCCCGCCAACAGCATCAGGAACAGGCCGATCGACAGGGCCACCCGCACAGTCAGCGCCTGGACCATCCGGTTTTTATCGCCCTCCTTGCGAAACAACAGTGACAACGCACTGAACAGGCTGGCCAGAATGAGGCCCAGAATGGCGAGGATGAAGATTTTTGTCAGCATGGCAAAGGGGGAAAAGTATTTCACCCCATTATGCAATTGAGCCTCACCCCATGCAAAAGCTGCGATTTGAACCCCGAGTGATTCCCACAGTAGCCACAGTCTGCCTGCTGGCCCTGTTTATCCATCTGGGGAATTGGCAGGCGGGCAAGGCAGAACGCCGCGCAGCGGAAATGGCCCAGCACAGCGAGCGTGCCCGATTGGGCCCTTACGCCATCGGTGCCGTGCTGGTGGATCCGGGTGTCCTGCAGGACGCTCCCGTGACGGTACGTGGCGTGTACGAGCCCGAAGCCCAGTTCTTTGTCGACAACCGCCAGGAAGACGGCAAACCCGGTGTGCATGTGGTGACTCCGCTCAAGATTGAGGGCAGCGAAACCCGCATTCTGGTCAACCGAGGCTGGGTGGGATGGACCCAGGGTCGGCAGGTGTTACCCAAAGTCGCTACCATCGTCGGCGCTGTGCAGGTGAGCGGCGTGGCGACGGTACCGGTCCACAAGGGGTTTTTTCTGATGCCCGAGCGTGCCGAGAGCCTGCCCAGGCTGTGGAGCCGGCTGGACTTGCCGCGCTTTGCCGGCGAGCACAGCTACCCGGTGCAGCCCGTGGTGGTGTTGCAGGCCCCTGAGGATGCCAAGGATGGCCTGGTGCGCCGCTGGCAACCACCGGAAGACCGCGTCGGCATGCACCAGAGTTATTCCTACCAATGGTATGGAATGGCGCTGGCACTGCTGGTTTTTTATGGGGTCGCCAGCGTGCGTACCCGGAAGAGTTCATGACCAAATTGCATCTTGACGAGCCCCTGGGGCTCGCCGTTCATTCCCTTCCTTCGCCCCAGGACACTGCTGCGGAGCCTTCGTCTGTGCGCGGGCGCTGGAAGCTGCTGGCCATCATGGTGTTGTGCTCGTTGCCGGTGGTGGCGTCGTATCTGGCCTATTTTGTGGTGCGGCCGCAGGGCAAGGCAGGCTACGGTGAATTGATCAGTCCGGTCCGCCCGATCGCCCAGCAAACCGGGCTGGCGCTCGATGGCAAGTCCCAGGCACTGGCATCCCTCAAGGGCCAATGGCTGCTGGTCAGTGTAGGACCGGGTAGCTGCGCGCAGGATTGCCAGCAGCGGCTGTTCCTGCAACGCCAGTTGCGGGAAACGCTGGGCAAGGGCAAGGAGCGGGTGGACTGGGTCTGGCTGGTCAGTGACGTCGCGCCGGTCGACACCAGCATGCGCAAACCCCTGGGTGATGCCGTGGTGCTACGGGTCGATCCTTCGGTCGTACAAGATTGGCTGGGTGTTGATGCAGCCAGCGCGGTCAACTATCTCTTTGTGGTGGACCCGATGGGCAACACCATGATGCGCTTCCCTTCCCAGTTTGATGGTGCCGGTGCCGCCAAGGCGCGGCGCGACCTGGAGCGGCTGTTGCGTGCTTCCGTGTCCTGGGACACGCCGGGACGGTAAGCAGCATGGCATCGAATCCGGAGCTCTACAACCTGTCCCCGCTGGGGCTGTTGCTGCTGGTCGGGGGCGCTCTGGCGCTGCTGCCGCTGGCCTGGGTATGGCTGCGCAACCGCCGGGCGAGCCCGGCGGTGCGCTGGCAGGCGCTGGCCTTGCTGACGCTTTTTCTGACCTTTGATCTGGTGCTGTTTGGCGCGTTTACCCGTTTGACCGATTCGGGTCTGGGTTGCCCGGACTGGCCCGGCTGCTACGGCAGCGCCAGTCCGCTGGGAGCCCATGCGGATATCGCCGCGGCGCAGACCGCCCTGCCGACCGGGCCAGTCACGCACGGCAAGGCCTGGGTGGAAATGGTGCACCGGTATCTGGCGACCAGTGTGGGCGCGCTGATTGTGGTGCTGACCCTTATCGCCTGGCGGTCCAGAAAATGTGCGGGGCTGAAGGTTTCGCCGGGATGGGCGATGTTGACGCTGGTGTGGGTCTGTGTGCAGGGCGCTTTCGGCGCGCTGACCGTCACCATGAAGCTGTTTCCCGCCATCGTGACGCTGCATCTGCTGGGTGGCTACGTGCTGCTGGCGCTGCTGACGGTGCAGTGGGTGAAGTTGTCGCAGGCGGTCGGGGCTCCCGTGCCCGTGGTCTCCGCAAAATTGCGGCTGGCGATGGCGGCCACACTCGCCTGGCTGGTGGTCCAGGCAGCTTCCGGCGCCTGGGTCAGCACCAATTACGCGGTGCTGGCCTGCTCCGATTTCCCCCAATGCCAGGGCAGCTGGTGGCCCGAGATGGCGCTGGCGCAGGGGTTTGAGATCTGGCGCCCGCTGGGGCATAGCGCCGATGGCACGGTATTGAGTTTTCAGGCGCTCACCGGTATCCATTTTGTGCACCGTATGCTGGCCCTGGTGACCGTGGTGGTGCTGGGGTGGATGGTCTGGCGCCTGCGTACCGTTGCATCGTTGCAGGCCCCAGTGCAATGGCTCATGACACTGACCGCGCTGCAAGTGCTGACTGGCATGGGCAATGTGGTGTTGGATTGGCCCCTGGTGGCCGCTGTGCTGCACACCGGCGGTGCCGGTGCGTTGGTGGTGGTGCTGGTGTGGCTTCTGGCCGCCACCGGAACCCAAGAGACTTTGGAGAGAGCTGCATCCACGCGGCCAAGCTATGCCCATGACTAAGAACGTTGCCGCGATCAACCCGGACGTGCTGCGCCAGTTCCACGCACTGACCAAGCCGCGCGTCATTCAATTGATCGTGTTTTGCGCGCTCATTGGTATGGTGCTGGCGGTGCCGGGTGCGCCCAGCTGGTCGCAGGTCGGGCTGGCTGCGCTGGCCTGCCTGGGTATTTACCTGGTGGCAGGTGCGGCGGCGGCTTTCAATTGCATCGTGGAAAAAGGCATCGATGCCAAGATGAAGCGCACCGCCTGGCGGCCCACGGCCCGGGGTGAACTGGGCGATTGGCAGACCCTGATCTTTTCGGCGGTACTGTGCATCGCAGGCTCGGTGATTCTGTATGTCTGGGTCAACCCGCTGACCATGTGGCTCACCTTTGCCACGTTTGTGGGCTACGCTGTGATTTACACCGTGATCCTCAAACCCATGACACCCCAGAACATCGTGATCGGCGGCGCATCGGGTGCCATGCCGCCCGTGCTGGGCTGGGCGGCCATGACCGGCGATGTAGGGCCCGAGGCCATCATCCTGTTCCTGATCATCTTCCTGTGGACGCCGCCGCATTTCTGGTCCCTGGCCCTGTACCGGGTGGAGGACTACCGCAAGTCCGGCCTGCCCATGCTGCCGGTCACGCACGGCAGCGAATTCACGCGGCTGCAGATATTTCTTTACACCCTGATATTGTTTTCTGCCTGCCTGCTGCCGTTTGTGTATGGCATGAGTTCCTGGCTGTATCTGGCTACGGCCATTGTCCTCAGCGTGGGGTTCTGCTGGTACGCCTGGCGGCTGCTGCGCAACTACTCGGACCAGCTTGCGCGCGAGACTTTCCACTTTTCCCTGATCCATCTGAGCGTGCTGTTTGCCGCGCTGCTGGTGGACCACTACCTTGTTTAGGAATTCCATGCAAAAACGCAATGCTATGAAATGGATAGCTGCTTGCGCAGTATCCATGGGGGCTATGGCCTTGTTAGGTGCCTGCTCTGAACAGAAGCCGTCATTCGTTTCGATCGATGTGACGGGTGCGAACTACGCCAAAGGATTCGAGCTGACCGACCACAACGGCCAGGTGCGCCACCTGACCGATTTCCCCGGCAAGATCGTGGTGATGTTCTTTGGCTACACGCAATGCCCCGACGTCTGCCCCACGTCCATGGCCGAACTGACCGAGGTGAAAAAGGCACTGGGCAAGGATGGCGACAAGCTGCAGGGCTTGTTTGTAACGGTAGACCCCGCACGGGACACGCCGGCGATGCTCAAGGAGTACATGGGCAACTTCGACCCCACCTTCCTGGCGCTCTACACCACGCCCGAGAAGCTGGCCGAGCTGGCCAAGGATTACAAGGTGTACTACAAGAAGGTGGATGGCAAAACGCCCACCAGCTACACCATGGACCACTCGGCAGGCAGCTACGTCTATGACACCCAAGGCCAGTTGCGCCTGTTCACCCGCTACGGCAGTGGTGCGCCGGCATTGACGGCCGACATCCAGTTGCTGTTGAAAGAAGCGCGCTAACGGCTACTCCACTGTAATGCGCTGGCTGGCAATGATGCCGCCCAGTACCACGGTGTCGGCCTGGATGCGGTTGGCCAGTCCCTGTGCAGACGTTCCCACCGCGTTCCAGCCCTGCTGGAACAGCTTTTGCCGCATCTCCGGCGTGCGGACGATCTCGCTGACCAGTGCAGACAGGCGCGCCACCACAGCGGGAGGCATGCTGTTGGGGGCGGCTACGGCGTTCCAGATTTCGAGATTGAAGTCCCTCACGCCAGCTTCAGACAGGCTGGGAATGTCCGGCACCAGCGTGCTGCGCACACTGGCGGTCATGCCAATCGCGCGCAGTTTGCCCGCGCGGATCTGCGCCATGGCCAGGGCTGGTGGTAGCAGGGCGAGCTGCAGGTCCCCTGACACCATGGCAGTGGCCACCTGCGGGTAGCCAGAGTAGGGCACATGCACCGGGGCCACGCCGGCGCGGCTCTTGAGCAACTCCATGCCCAGGTGGCCCACCGTGCCAACGCCCGGCGTGCCGTAGTTCCAGGTGTTGCCCGCATTGCGGGCGTTGGCCAGCACATCCCTGGCCGTGGCACCCGCAGCATGGGCGGGAGCTACCAGCACCAGCGGCGAGGTGCCAATCAGGCTGACCGGCTTCAGGTCCTGGAGCGGGTCGTAGGGCAGTTGGGGGTTGAGCAGTTTGGCAATCGTCATGTTGCCGTTGATCATCAGCCCGAGGGTGTGGTTGTCGGTCGCCTTGGCCACAAAGTCGGCAGCGATGTTGCCCGCTGCGCCCACCCTGTTTTCCACGATCACCGGCTGGCCCAGCGCTTTGGACAGCGGTTCCGCCAACGCGCGGGCCGTCAGGTCGGGCGAGGAGCCACCGGGAAAGCCCACAACGATGCGCAGGGGCTTGGTCGGCCAGGTAGCTGCAGTTTTTGGATTGTTTTGGCCTGTAGCCCCCGTGGATAGTGCGCAGATAGCTATAAAAAGAGTAGCAAATAGGAATTTCTGACGACGCATGGGGAAACCACTCCTGAATGAAAAATGCCCCTGACGGCCGGGGCCAACAGGGGGCATTGTCTCAGGCAGTCGGCGTGTAGTACGCCGCAGGCATCAGGCGTAAGCCGCCAGCGCCGTTTTCATCTTCTTCATGGCTGCCACTTCGATCTGGCGAATGCGCTCAGCGCTCACGCCGTATTCGGCGGCCAGGTCGTGCAGGGTCATGCCGCCTGAGTTGTCGTCATTGACCTTGAGCCAGCGTTCTTCCACGATGCGGCGGCTGCGGGGGTCCAGCGCGTCCAGTGCCGTGGCGATGCCATCGGTGGCCAGTACGTCACGCTGGTGCGCTTCGATCATGGCGATGGGCTCGTGGTTGGTGTCGGTCAGGTAGGCAATCGGTCCAAACGCGTCTTCGCCATCGTCCGACGGGCTGGGGTCGAGCATCACGTCACCGCCCGACAGCCGGGTTTCCATCTCGATCACTTCTTCCGGCTTGACGTTGAGCTCGCGTGCCATGGCGCCGATCTGCTCGGGGTTGAGCGTGTCGCGGTGGGTGCCCAGGTCGGCAGCGGCGTCGTCCGACTTGTAGCGCTGCTTCATGGAGCGCAGGTTGAAGAACAGCTTGCGCTGGGCCTTGGTGGTGGCCACCTTGACCATGCGCCAGTTCTTCAGGATGTATTCGTGGATTTCGGCCTTGATCCAGTGCAGGGCGTAGCTCACCAGACGCACGCCCTGGTCGGGGTCGAAGCGTTTGACGGCCTTCATCAAGCCCACATTGCCTTCCTGGATCAGGTCGCCGTGGGGCAGGCCATAGCCCAAGTACTGGCGCGATACCGACACCACCAGACGCAAGTGAGAGAGCACTAACTTACTGGCAGCCTCAAGATCGCTCTCGTTTTTGAGTTTGCGTGCGTATTCCTGCTCTTCCTCGAGGGTGAGCATGGGCAGGCGGTTGGCCGCCGTGATGTACGCATCCAGATTGCCCAGTGGCGGGACCAGCGACCATGGATTTGCCACGGCCAGAGCAGCGGGTGCGTTACCAATGTGTGC
>CAUJJV010000193.1 GCA_963205375.1 Pseudomonadota bacterium | reverse complement strand
GCCTATGTGCTCGATTTTGGCTACCGCGTAGCCCACCACACCGAGAAAATCATGCCGCCCGGCGGCAGTGGCGGCAAAGGCTTTCCGTTTGCCCTGCCCCCTGTGGGTCAGGGCGACACCGTCGTGGTGCTCGACGACAAGGGCCTGAAGATCACCGCCTTTCGCGTCAACCATGCCCCCATCGAACCTGCCGTTGGCTACCGCTTTGACTACAAGGGTCGCTCCATTGCCATCAGCGGCGACACCAAGGTATCGCCCAGCGTGGTCGCCGCCTCCAAGGGCGTCGATATTCTGGTGCACGAAGCGTTGCAACCCGCGCTGGTCCACATTCTGGAAACCGAGTTTGGCGACAAGAAGTTGCCCAACATGGCCCATGTGATGCACGATATCCTGAACTACCACACCACCCCGGAAGAAGCGGCATCCCAGGCATCGCTGGCAGGAGCGCAGCAACTCGTGCTCAACCACATCGTTCCACCGATTCCAACGCGCCTGGCCTACCCCGCTTTTCTGGGTGACGCTGCCCGGTTCTACGACAAGCCCATCACCGTGGGCGAAGACGGCATGCTGTTCAGCCTGCCCGCCAATACCTCCTCCGTCGAACGCAAAAGGCTCTACTGAACATGCGCTCCCTCAAGAACAAATCCGTAGTCATCACCGGCGCCGCATCCGGCATTGGCGAAGCGCTGGCCCACGGCATGGCAGGGCGCGGTGCCCGCCTGCTGCTGGCCGATATTGACGACGCCGGGCTGCACCGGGTGGCGACGGATATCAAGATGAAGCACAAGGGCGCCGAGTGCCACGTGCTGGTGACGGACACCGGGCATGAGACCGACATCCAGGCATTGGCACTCGAAGCCCAGGACCGGCTGGACGGCACCGATGTACTCATCAACAACGCCGGCGTGGCGCTGGTGGCTCCGGTGGAAACACTGCGTACGCGCGATGCCCACTGGCTCATGAACATCAACTTCTGGGGTGTGGTGCACGGTTGCAAGGCCTTCCTGCCCCAGATGCGCAAGCGTCCCGAAGCGGTGCTGGTCAATGTCTCCAGCATCTTCGCCATGGTGTCCATGCCCACCCAGAGCATTTACAACGCATCCAAAGCGGCGGTGCGCGGTTTCAGCGATGCCCTGCGCGAGGAGCTGCGTGGCACGTCCGTGCGGGTCCTGACGGTGCATCCCGGCGGCATTCGCACCAACATCGCGAACAAGGCCCGCGTGACTGACGTGCGCATGATGGCTGCATCCGAGCAGGAGTTCAAAGACCACTTCCTCACGATGGCACGCACCACGCCAGAAGAAGCTGCCGAGGTCATCATCAAGGCCATCACAGCGGGTGACACACGCGTACTGGTGGGCGCCGACGCCAAGGTGCTGGACTCGCTGTACCGCATGTTCCCCACACGGGCATCCGCCTGGCTGACCGGCATCAGCGCGTCGCTGCGCCAACGGGCACAAAAGAAAAACTGACACCCCACCGAGCTGCGACCATGACCTCACTTCCCTCCATCCACAAGGACCGCGTGCTGCGCACCCCGCCAGAGCGCTTTGCCCACCTGCCCGATTTTCCTTACGAGCCCCACTACCTCGATCTGGACGGTTTGCGCATCGCGTATATCGACGAAGGCCCGCGCGACGCGGCACCGGTATTGCTGATGCACGGGGAACCCACCTGGTCCTACCTGTACCGCAAGATGATTCCCGGGTTGCTGGCTGCAGGGCACCGGGTGATTGCCCCCGACCTGGTCGGTTTTGGCCGGTCCGACAAGCCATCGCACAAGGCAGACTACTCCTACGCCCACCACGTCGCCTGGATGGTGACGTGGATGGAGCGCCTGGACCTGCAACACGCCACCCTGTTCTGCCAGGACTGGGGGTCGCTGATTGGCCTGCGCATGGTGACCCACAGCCCAGAGCGCTTTGACCGCGTGGTGCTGGCCAACGGAGGCCTGCCGACGGGAGCGCAGGGCGTGACACCACGCGCCTTCAAGCTCTGGCGCGCCTTTGCCCGTTTCAGCCCGCTGTTTCCCATTGGCAAGATCGTCAACTCGGGTTGTGCCAACAAGCTGACACCGGCAGAGATTGCAGCCTATGACGCACCTTATCCGTCCTCTCGGCATCTGGTGGCGGCCCGGCTCTTTCCCGGCTTTGTCCCCACCACCCCCAAGGACCCGGAACGCGCAGCCAATGAACAGGCCTGGGAAGTCCTGAAACAATGGAACAAGCCGTTCCTGACTCTGTTCAGTAGTCGCGATCCGATCACCCGCGGCGGTGAAAAAATCTTCCAGAAGCTGGTCCCCGGCGCCGCCGGCCAGCCGCATGAAACCACGCGTGGCGCGGGCCACTTCCTGCAGGAAGACAAAGGCCCGGAACTGGCCCAGAAGATTTCTGCTTTCATTGCCACCACACCGGTTACCCCATGAACACTTTTCTCAAAGCCAACCTGGTCGTTGTGTACGCGCTGGCACTGGCCAGCCTGGTATGGCCCCTGCCCCTGGACGCGGGCTTCTGGCTGCAGCGTATCTGTCTGATGCTTCTGGCTGTCCATGCCATTGAGACCGTGGTCATGTTCAAGTCTGTGCGCAAGTACGCTGGTTCCCTGGTTGTCAGCATTGCGCTCTCCCTGTTGTTCGGCTTGCTGCACTGGATGCCACTGGCCAAAGCCAGTAGCAAAAACGGCTCGCAATGACCGCCAGACACAGCAGCAAAGCCCGACGCTGGGCCATTGGCACCGCCCTGTATCTGGGTGCGGTGGCCCTCGGGCTGGGGTCTGCCGTGTGGGTGGTAAAAAAGGCGCCCTGGCTCAACACCACGGTGCAGGTGGGCTCCTGGAAGGGCAATATGCTGGCCGGCAATCCGGACGCTGACCTGTACACCCGCGCTGCCATTGCGGTCAATGCCCTGCTGGCGCTGAACCGCGAAGAGACCATGTACTTTGTTGCCGCCCAGGACGAGGCCGGCAAACCCCTGCGATCGTCATGTACCTACCGTGTCGAAGGCGTGCCCCCCCAGGCCCGTTGGTGGAGCATCACGGCCTATGCCGATGACCTGTTCCTGTTTGATGCACCGAACGGACAATACAGCCTCAACGGCACCACGGCCAAGCTGGATACGAAAGGCCAGTTCAGTTTCACGACCGGCCCGAAGGACCCCGGGGACACCTTCTGGCTCCCCACGCCAGGCCAGCGTGGCATGGTGCTGACCCTGCGTCTGTACAACCCCACGCCTGCATTGCAGGCCTCGCCTGCCTCGATGGTGGCCCCCAGTATCAAGCCCTTGGGAGACTGCGCATGAAAGCCGCAACCACCACCCAAAGGCTCTGGTTTTACCGGCTGCTGACCCTCTCCGTCACCGCCCTGCTGGTGCACCTGCTGGCCATCTGGGCTGCCCCGCACGCGATCATGTGGGTCCTCATGCAAGGTCCCCAGGCGCGGGCACTGAACATGCAAAACCAGGCCGCCTTCCCGCCGGCTGTCACCGCCAACTCGCGCAATGTGGTCATGCCCAGCCCGGACATGCTGTATTCGGTCTGCACCTACGACGTATCGGAAGGTCCGGTCCGCGTGACGGCCAACCCGGCGTTGCCCTCTTACTGGTCCATCGCCCTGTACGCGTCCAACAGCGACAACTTCTATGTCCTCAACGACCGCAAGGCAAGAGGCAAACCGGTGGACCTCTGGCTGGTGTCCGAAGGGGCCAACCGCACCGGCCACGCCGTACCCGCAGGCAGCCAAGTCGTGGTCACGCCCACCCGCAAAGGCTTTCTGCTCATGCGTGTGCTGACCGGCAACTACGAAGCCGAAAAAGCCACCCTCGAACCCGCACGCCGTACCTTGGCCTGTACCAAGATTTAGGAAACCCCATGCTCGCTCAACTCCTGCGCAACCTGCTGCTGGCCCAAGTCCTGATCGGTGCCGCGCTCGGCTACTGGCTGGGCCAGCCAGAGCCGTTGCCACTGGCCACCATGTGTCTGGTCGCGATGGGCCTGCCATTTGCCACCATGATCCTCGTCGACACCGTCAGCGCCCTGCGGTCACGTGCGGCAGAGCCCTGGTCCCTGTGGTGGCGGTCGCTGTTTGGCGAATATGTCGCGGGCATCGTCATCTTCCTGTTTCGCCAGCCCTGGACGCGCAAGGCACCCACGGTATTGCCAGCTACCGGCCAAACGCCGCAGATACCGGTGGTGCTGATCCATGGCTACATGTGCAACCACCGCATCTGGGACGATGTGTCTGACATGCTGCGCCAACAGGGTCACACCGTCATCGCCGTCAACCTCGAACCAGTGTATGCGTCCATTGACCGCTACGCGCCCATCGTAGAAGCAGCTGTAAACGACCTGTGCAGAATCACCGGCGCGCAACAGGTGGCGCTGGTGGGCCACAGCATGGGCGGGCTTGCCATCCGCGCCTGGATGCGCGCGCATGGCACCACGCGGGTGGCACGTGCCCTCACATTGGGCACGCCCCACCAGGGAACGCAGATGGCCAAAGGCGTGCATTCGCCCAATGGCAAGCAGATGGCCTGGAAAAGCCGCTGGCTGGCAGACCTTGCCGCCGCGGAAACCGACGCCACCCGCTCCCTGTTCCGCATTGCCATCACCCCACAGGACAACATCGTCTTTCCCCAGCGCGAACAGCGGATGCCGGGCGTGCCGGTGCAGGTGTTTGAGGGTCTGGGCCATCTGCAGATGTGCCTGGATCCGAACGTCATCCATTGGGTCACCCAACAATTGAGCGACCTGCCCCATGCGCGCCATTGAATCCGCCGCCCTGCCCTCCAACCTGCGCTCGTACGCCAGTATCTTCTGGCACCGCCGTACCGGGCTGAAAGACCCCGCTGCCATGCCGCGCATCGAACGCAGCATCGACGCGGTGCAGCTGGACGCCACCTGGCTCAACGCCTACCGCCGCTGTGTGGGCCTGGAGGCAACAACCGCTTCCGGGCTACCGCCATTGGCGTTGCAGATTGCGGTTGCCCCACTGCATCTTTCCATCCTCGCCGATGCGCAGTTTCCCTTCAAGGCCCTGGGTCTGGTGCACGTGTCACAGCAGGTCAGCCAAATGGCCGCCATTGCACCAGACCAGCGATTGACATTGCGGGCCTACACCACGCAGGCACAGTGGGCACGCCGTGGCATGACCTTTGGCCTGGTGACGGAGGCGTTGGCCGACGGGCAACTGGTCTGGCGCGGTGAAACCACCGCGCTGGCATCCGGTCCATCCCCCCTCCAGGCAACGACCAGCGCGAACTCAGCGGAGGCCGCAGACCAGTCCAGCCATCCCTGGCAACAGATTCTGGCTCTGGACGCGCCCGAACCCCTGGGGCGCCGCTACGCAGCCATTGCGGGCGATCTCAACCCCATCCACCAGCATGCGCTGCTGGCGCGTCCCTTTGGCTTTCGACAGGCCATCATCCATGGCACCTGGACACTGGCACGCGCCCTGGCGGCGGCACAACTCCCGCAGACTTCGCCGTACACCCTGAATGCGCAGTTTCGCAAACCGGTCAGCCTGCCTTCCAGCATCCTGGTGTGGTCGCGCAAAAACGACCAGCAGGACGAAATCAAGGTCACCGACAAGGACGGCCAAACGCCCCATGTCACTGCACAGATCACGCGTGAACCGACACCCCACCTCTACGGACGGCACCCAGCCGTTCCCTCTTCGACCTGAAGGAATTGATATGACACGCATCAAGCGACTCAAAGCCTCGTTGACACAGTTTCCCGATATTCCGGCACCCTCGGGCTGGCTGCTGGCATCCGAGCCACGGGTCTTCTGGGAGTACGTAGCCGGGCTTACCATGTTTGCCACCGTCAAGCGCATGGCGCCGCGCGGAGACGGGCACCCCGTACTCGTGATCCCCGGCCTCGGTGCATCCGATATGTCGACCGCTATGCTGCGCAAGTTGCTGGATGAGCTGGGCTACAAGACCTATCCCTGGGCACTGGGCCGCAACCGTGGCCTCAAGGAACACGTGACAGCGGCCATGCAGGCGCGCCTGCAGCACATCCATGACAAGCACCAGCAGAAGGTCAGCATCATTGGCCAGAGTCTGGGCGGCGTGTTCGCGCGCGAACTGGCCAAGTTGGCGCCCGACGCCGTGCGCCAGGTCATTACGTTGGGTTCACCGTTCACCGGCCACCCGCTGGCATCGACCGGCACACACCTGTACGAATGGCTGTCGGGCGACAACCTGGAAGACATGGATTTCAACCAGCATCTGGAAATCCGCATCAAGCCTCCGGTACCCACCACCTCGGTCTACAGCAAGCTCGACGGTGTGGTGGCATGGCAATGTTCCATCGAAAAAGACCAGCCCGGAGGTGAAAATATCCATCTGCGGGGCAACACCCACTGTGGCATGGCATTCAGCCCCAACGCCCTGTACCTGGTGGCAGAGCGCCTGGCACAACCCGACGAAGACTGGAAGGCATTTGAGCCCAGGTGGCTGGGAAAAGTCCTGTATGGCACGAAAGACCACCGCAAGGCTGCGGCCCACTGATTTGCATCTGGAGACATTGCCATGACTGACCTGGTAGTTCGCAAACTTCTGATTGACCTGACCGCCCCGTTCCCGGCACGCTGGAATGGCGGCGACGCATTCCGCTCAGCCTTCTTCAACGCGCTGTCGATGAGTTTCCCGCTGGGTGAGCAGTATTTCATTGATTCGGTGCGCGCCGGCATCAAGGCACTCCCGCAGGCAGACCAGGATCGTCTGGCCACCGAGGTACAGGGGTTTATCGGCCAGGAGGCCACCCACCGCAGGCTGCACGGCCTCTTCAACGGGAACCTGGAGAAGCTGGGTTTTTTCAACCAGCTGGAGCGCCGTGCCACTAAGCGCCTGAAAGACAACGCGCACCGCGATGTCCGCGTCCATGTAGCGGCGACCGCCGCCACAGAACACCTCACCGCCATCTTTGCCGAGTGGATGCTCAGCCACCCCGAGGCACTGCAGGGCACGGAGCCCCGCTTGCAAACGCTGTGGCTGTGGCATTCGGCAGAAGAGTCCGAGCACCGCAGCACCGCATTCGATGTGTACACCGCTCTGGGCGGCTCGCAGGAATGGCGCCTCCGGCTGTTCCGGTACATCACCGTGACCTTCCTTTCGGACATCACACGCCAGACCGTGCGCAACCTGTGGCACGACGGCGCCCTGTTTCACTGGAGCACCTGGCGCAGTGCCTACCAGTTGTTGCTGTCGCCCACGGGCATGTTCCGCGGCAACTACGCCAAATGGAAAGCCTACGAAGCACCCGACTTTCACCCGCGCCAGCAGGACGACTCGCTGGCCCGGGCCTGGCTGCAGAACAACAGCGATCTGTTTACGCCGGTAGGCCAGCGTGCCTGATGTGATGGCAGTACGCAAGCCCTGGGTGATTGTCAGCCTGACTATTCTGGTCCTGCTGGGCCTTGCGTATGCCAACCGGCTGCACCTGTTCAAGTACTCACTGGGTTGGTACACCGATATCCGTTTTCCGCGCGCCCCCAACCAGCCCGTGCCCTGGCAGGCGGGACCCGACAAGGCAGAGCAATCCATCGCGAAACGGCCTCCCAACATCATCATCATCCTGGCGGATGACATGGGTATCAATGATGTCTCCACCCACGGCGGTGGCCATGGAGCGGAAGGCGTTCCCACCCCCAGTATTGATTCCATTGCCCGTGACGGTGTGCGCTTCGACCAGGGCTACGCGGGAGCGGCGGTGTGCACGGTGTCGCGCGCAGCGTTGATGACAGGGCGCTACCCGTGGCGCTTTGGCGTCGAGTTCACCCCGACCCCGGGCGCCATGGCGCGCGTGGCCGGCACCCTGTATGCCGATGCCAGCCGCCTGTACCCTGTCATCGTCGACAAGGAAAAAGCAGAGAAATCCAAGGACTTCAACGATCTGGGCATGCCCGCTTCCGAGGTAACCATGGCCGAAGCCCTGAAAGCACGCGGGTACCACACGCTGCATATCGGCAAGTGGCATCTGGGCAGTACCCCCGAAATGCGCCCCAACAACCAGGGCTTCGACGAAACCCTGTTCATGGAGAGCGGGCTGCACCTGCCCGTGAACTCACCCGAAGTGGAGAACTCCAGACAGGACTTTGACCCCATCGACAAGTTCCTGTGGCCCAACATGCGTTTTGGCGTGAGCTACAACGGAGGCAAATGGTTCGAACCCGCCAAATACCTGGCGGACTATTACACCGACGAAGCGGTCACCGCCATCCACAAGAACCGCAACCGGCCATTTTTCCTGTACCTGGCCCACTGGGGCGTGCACACGCCGCTGCAGGCCAGCAAGGCCGATTACGATGCGCTGAGCAGCATCCCCGACCACCGCCGCCGCGTCTACATGGCCATGGTCAAGTCCATCGACCGCAGTGTGGGCCGGGTACTGCAAACCCTGAAAGAAGAAGGCCTCGATGACAACACCATCGTGATTTTCGCCAGTGACAATGGTGCACCCAACTACATCGGGCTGCCGGATGTGAACAGCCCCTACCGTGGCTGGAAGCTCACCATGTTTGAGGGTGGCCTGCGCGTGCCCTACATGGCCAAATGGCCTGGACATATTGCCCCAGGCACGCAGTACAAGGCGCCCATCACCAACATCGACATCCTGCCCACCGTGGTCGCGGCTGCGGGCGGCACCCTGCCGCAGGATCGCCCCATCGACGGTGTCAACCTGCTGCCCTACCTGGGAGCCAAGCCTGCAGCGCAGCCAGCCCGTTTCCTGTTCTGGCGCGATGGTCCCTACCGGGCCATGCGCGATGCCACCTGGAAACTCATCGTGTCCGAGCGTCCCAAAAAAGAATGGCTGTTCAATCTGGCCAGCGACCCCACCGAGAAGACCAATCTGGCAACCGAGCAGCCCCAAAAGCTGGCAGAACTGAAGTCGCTGATGGACGCACACCACGCGCAGATGCCGCCGTCGATGTGGCCCTCCTTTATCGAAATGG
>CAUJJV010000192.1 GCA_963205375.1 Pseudomonadota bacterium | reverse complement strand
ACGGTGGAGACGTCTGCATCCTCGTCATTGAGCGTGCGAATCAGCGCATGCGCCACTTCGGGCATGACGGGCAGCTTGACAGCATGCAGAAATTCGGAAATGTCGGCCATATAAAAAAAGTTTTTTGGCCAGGCTATGGTCAGCCCGGCGCAGTGGCTTTGAGTGTAAACCCGCAAACCCCTGCCACGCTACATTGCCAGCACTGCGGGTTGCGCGCCTTGCACACATAACGCCCGTGCAGGATCAGCCAGTGGTGGGCATCCACCAGGTACTTGGCCGGAATGCGCTTGAGCAGCTTCTGCTCCACTTCGAGCGGCGTCTTTCCCGGTGCCATTCCGGTGCGGTTGCCCAGGCGGAACAGGTGGGTATCCACCGCCATGGTGGGCTCGCCAAAGGCCACGTTCAGCACCACATTGGCGGTTTTTCGGCCCACGCCGGGCAGGGCTTCCAGCGCCTCACGGGTGCGCGGCACCTGACCAGCATGCCGGTCCACCAGCATCTGGCAGGTCTGCATCAGGTGGCGGGCCTTGCTGCGGTACAGGCCGATGGTCTTGATATAGCTCTCCAGCCCCTCCAGCCCGAGCGCCAGGATTTTCTGCGGCGTGTTGGCCACCACAAACAGTTTGCGCGTGGCCTTGTTGACGCCCACGTCGGTAGCCTGTGCCGACAGCAGCACGGCCGTGAGCAGCTCAAACACCGAGCTGTATTCCAGCTCGGTCTGCGGGTGCGGATTGGCCGCCTGCAGGGTGGCAAAAAAGGTCTCGATGTCGGCTGGGGTCACGGCGGTGCGGATGGGGTGGGTGAATCGGTGACAATTTACCCCATTCCTTTGTAGAAAGCTGTGATTTCATGCAATTTGCTGACCGACTGAACAACGTCGAAACCTCCGCCATCCGCGAGCTCTTCAAGCTGCTGGGCAAACCGGGCATCAGCAGTTTTGCGGGTGGCTTTCCTGACCCCGCCATGTTCGATGTGGAGGGCATCCGCGAAGCCGTCAATGCCGCATTGACGCAGGAAGCCGGCGCCACACTGCAATACGGCGCCACCGAAGGCCACAATCCCTTGCGCGAACAACTCGCCAGTTTCATGACCGGCAAGGGCTGCCAGAACGTCGCCGCGGACAACCTGATCGTCACCACCGGCAGCCAGCAGGCGCTGGACCTGCTGGGCAAGACCCTGATCAGCCCCGGCGACAAAGTCATTGTGGAAGGCCCCACCTTCCTGGCCACCATCCAGTGCTTCCGCCTGTACGGCGCGGAACTGATCAGCGCCCCCATCGATGGCGATGGCGTGCAGACCGACAGGCTCGAAGCCCTGATTGCCGAACACAAGCCCAAGTTCGTCTACCTGATTCCCACCTTTGGTAACCCCAGCGGTGGCCTGCTCAGCCTGGAGCGCCGCAAGCGCGTGCTGGAGCTGGCGGTGAAATACCAGACCGTGATCGTGGAAGATGATCCCTATGGCGACCTGTACTTCAACGCCGCGCCGCCGCCCTCGCTGCTGGCGCTGAGCGCGGGCGTGCCCGGGAGCCGCGAGCTGCTGGTGCACTGCGGGTCCTTGAGCAAGGTGCTCAGCCCGGGCCTGCGCGTGGGCTGGATGATTGCGGAGCCCGAGCTGCTGGCCAAGGCCACCATGTGCAAGCAGTTCAGCGATGCCCACACCAGCACCTTTGCGCAGGCCACTGCGGCACAGTACCTCAAGGCCGGCCGCATGCCCGCCACGCTTGCCCATGTGCGCAAGGTGTATGCCGAGCGCGCGCTGGCCATGGGCAACGCGCTGCGCAGGGAACTGGGCGATGCCATCGAGTTCGTGCAGCCGCAGGGTGGCCTGTTTGTCTGGGCCCGCCTGACCGGCGCTGGCGGCAAGGTGCGCGACGGTGGCGAGCTGGCCAAACGCGCTATTGAAAAGGGCGTGGCCTTTGTGCCCGGCGCGCCGTTTTACTGCGCCAACCCCGATCTGTCCACGCTGCGCTTGAGCTTTGCCACGGCCGCGGTTGACAAGATCGAAGAAGGCGTGGCGCGGTTGGGGCAAGCGCTTTAACCGGCCCTTCGGCTAAGCCGTCTTTTTCCCGCGCAGTCGCTGCTGCACCGCGTCACTCTGCAGTTCGCGGAGGGCGTCGGCAGCAATCCAGCGCGCGGGCTTGCTGCCCTGCAACTGAATGCGCTTGGCGGTGGCTATGGCTGCCGCGTGCAGCGCCAGGTTGCGCTTGCCAATGTTGCGCAGCGCCCAGTTCACGGCTTTTTTCACAAAGTTGCGGTCATCGCCTGCGGCGGCTTCCAGCAGGGGCAGGGCGGCAATGAAGGCGCTGTCATCGGCCTGCTTGTCGTTCACGGCCAGGCAGGCCAGCAGGGCAAAGGCGGCGCGGCGCACAAACGCATCCTTGTGCGGTGCCCAGGCCTGCACTTTCTTCCACGCCAGCGGCGATTTGGCAAAGGCGTTCAGGCAGGTCTGGTCGCACACATCCCACGACTCAAAGCCCTTGGCCCAGGCGTCCATCTGGCGCGAGGTCAGTTGCGCGGGCTCGGCCACCATACCGGCCAGCGTGCGCGCGTCGGGTATGCCGGTGTCCCACAGGGCCAGCGCCAGTGCGTGGTCGCGGCCCAGCGTGCGGGCCAGTGCGCGCGTCGCCGGGATGGACACGCCCAGCCGGCCATCGCCCACAATGCCAAAGCGCGCCATGCCGTCGAGCTGGTCCGGGCGGGCATGCTGCGCCAGACCGTCCAGCGCATCCTGCAGTCTGGGGTGTGCTACTAAATTCATAGCTGCTTGCGCTTATTATTCGGGGGCTAGAGCCTGATTTGGCTTGTAAACAGGGCGATTTAGCGCCCCAGCAGGCCTTTGAGCCGGTCTTCCAGCTTGCCTTTGACTTCGGCTTCGATCGCAGCTTTTTTCTCCTGCACCTTCGCCTTGGCCACGTCGCCCACCATGGCGCCAAAATCAATGCGCCAGGCCACGACGTTGAACGGGCCGGTGAGCTTGACTGGAATCGTCAGGCCCTTGAGCTCCTGCAGTTCGGGGCCGCCCTGGCCCTCCAGCGTGGGCACGATGGTGGCTTTGACGGTGTAGTCGAGGCTATCGGTGCCAATGTTGATATCGCCATTGCCACCCAGGCGCAGCAGGGGCGTCTTGGCGGACAGGTCGTCGTTGTGGGCCACGCCGTTGGCAATCTTGAAGCTGCCGCTGAGTTCGGTGAAGTCGGTCTTGTCCTGCGCCGATCCGGTGCCTTGCTGGGGCGCACCCTGTGCCTGCCCCAGTTTGGCCTTGGCGTTGCGAATGGCCGCCGCCAGGTTGATGCCGTTGATGGCACCGTCGCGCAGCATCAGGCTGGCGCTGCCGCCCAGTGCTTTCTTGAACTGCGACACCGTGGCGCCGCTGGTGCTGATGTCCAGCGACACATCGCCCTTGCCGTCAATCGGTGTCTTGTCGATGGCGTCTTTCAGCAGTGGCCCCAGGGCAATGCCACTGAGCTTCTGCGTGGCGGTAATGCGCGGGGCGCGGTTGGTGGTGGCACCCAGCGAGCCGGAGAGTGTGCCGCCGTACAGCGTGGCATGCAGCGGGTTGATGTCCACGCGGGGGCCCGTGGCCTGCAGGCCCAGGCGCACGTCGGTGGCTTTCATGTGCGCCACCTTCAGCGACGCAATCTTGAGCGCGCCGCGCGCGTGCAGGGCGCTCAGGCCAGACAGGTCCACGGCAGCGTCGGCAGCGGGTGCGGGCGCACTGGGTGCCTGCGGTGCGGCATTGGCGGTGTAGCGGTCCAGGTCCAGCTCGCCCAGGGCGATGTCAAACGTCATCGTGGCGGGCGAGAACTGGGTCAGCCCCAGTTTCAGGTCAAACGTGGTGGCGTCGAACTTGCCCGCAAGTGCGGCCTGCACCTGCTGTTTGTCCAGGTCCACATCGGCCTGGCCGGTTGCGTGCACCGGCAGGGTGCCGCCGGCGGGGTGGGGCAGTGTGAGGTCCAGCACTGTGTTGCGCAGCGCCAGCTTTTGCGCGTCCAGGTCGGGCGTGAAACCGGTTTTGAGCTCTACCTTGATGGTTTGCTGCGGTTTGCCGGTGTCGATGCTGGCGGCAAACTCCAGCTCGCTGGCGCGGCCGTTGGCAACGGCTCCCGTGCGCAGGGTCAGGCCGGTCACGGCCAGCGTGCTGCCTGCGGCGTCGTCCTGCAGGCGCAGGCTGGTGTTGGTGATGGCAATGCTGCCAATGTCCAGCGTGACGGGCTTGGCTTGGGCGTCAGCGGTCTGGGGCGGTTTGTCCTTGGGGGCCTCGTCTTTTGACTGGTACAGCTTGTCGTAGTTGGTGCTGCCGTCCTTGAAACGGTGCAGCGCCAGCGACAGCCCGTCCAGGCTCACGCTGTCCACCACCACC
>CAUJJV010000191.1 GCA_963205375.1 Pseudomonadota bacterium | reverse complement strand
ACGCCGGCATGCAGACCGTGTGGGTCAACCGCGCAGACCACCTGTGGAGCCAGCCGCAGCATCCACATGCCACGGTGGCCAGCATGACGGAGTTGTGCGACCTGCTGGAAGTACCGGCTTCGTAACGGAAACGGTCTAACGCGCAGGCTCCAGCGTCAGCGTGCTTCGGGTGTGGGCCTGGACGTCGCGTTCGCTGAGGTATTGCTCTTCATAGATGCCTTCGGCAAAGCGTTCGGCCTGGTCCTGGTAGTGCCGGTCGAATAGCACGCCGCTCTGGCCCACGGGGTTGCCACCCACCGCTTTGTCGGGCGCGGCAAAGTCGATCACACGCCGGGTGGAGGGGCCGTATTTGACCTTCCAGGGGGCGGGGCCCACGCTGCCGGAATAGTTGTTGGGCGTCTCACGGCCACCGGGCACCTGGAACGGCCCCACGTTGAACAGCTTGTCCAATGGCTTTTGCATGCCCAGCGGATGGCCATGTGTCAGGGTGTGGGCATTGCCCCAGCGCCAGTCCAGCAGCGTACTGCCATACAGGCCGCTGAGGTGCTTGTAGGTGGCGGCCCAGGCGATGCGTGCGGTCTCAAACCGGCTCTCGCTCTGGGGCGTTTTGACGTTGTCCCACCAGGGCGATTTGGCATCGGCCACGAGCACCGGCAGGCCCAGGTCCAGCGCGCGGGTGCGCAGCAGGTTCTTGAACTGCACTTCGCCCAGTTCGTCTTCAAACGTGGCCTTGGCCAGCTCGTACATCAGCTGGCTGAACAGCGTGGCGGCCACGCTGTCGCGGGTGTAGAAGCCGTCCCACTTCTGCAGCGGCTCCAGAAAAGCCTTTTCGTTGGGGTCGGTCACCACCTGCTCCAGCACCGGCAACAGTTCCTTGAGGATGCGGGTGGAGTAGCCGTTGCTCACGTCGAGCTGAAGCTCCTGCGCGCCGGCGATGTTCCATTTGCGTTTGGGGTCTTTGAGCACATCATCGATGCGGCGGGCGCGGTCGGGCAGGTTGTAGTAGCCGGGCACCGGCACACCGCTGGCGGGCTGGGGCTGGTGGTTGGCCGAGACGATGTAGCCGCGCGCGGGGTTTTCTTCCTGCGGATTGAAGTTGAAGGCGTAGAAGCCAGGCTTCTCGGCCTCGCCTTTGGCTGCGTCCAGGATGAACATGGGGTTCACACCCTCGGGTCGCTGTGGCAGCTTGCCACCGGCCCACCAGCCAATGTCGCCTGCGGTATTGGCCCACACCACGTTGAGGCCGGGGGAGTGGATCTTGCTGACGGCAGAGCGCGCCTTCTCGCGGGTGTTGGCGCGGTTGAGTTCGTAGAAGGCTTCGAGAATGGGGTTCTCGGTCTGCAGGAAGGCCCACCACATGGCAATCGGGGTGCGGCCGTAGTTGTCCTTGTAGGCGTCGGTGATGATGGGGCCGTGGGGCGAGATGCGCAGTTTCAGGTGCGTCGGGCCCTGGTCTTTCACCTGGATGGTTTCGGTGCGGGTGGTCATGTCCACCCAGCCATCGCGGAACCAGACCTGGTTGGCGTTGTCGGGGTTCACCTTCTCGGCGATCAGGTCCACGTCGTCGTTCTGGAACATGGTGAGGCTCCAGCCAAACTGCGTGTTGTGGCCCAGCAGCGCCACGTGGGCCAGTGCCTGGTGGTGTCCGTACAACTCAAAGCCAGGCGCGCTGAGGTGGGCCTCGTACCAGACGGACGGTGCCGAGTAATCAATGTGCGGGTCGCCGGCCAGCAGGGGCTTGCCACTGGCGGTGCGCCTGCCCGAGATGGCCCAGGCGTTGCTGCCCTCGTAGCGGGGCACGCCGGCAGCGTCCAGCGCCTCCTGGCTGACTTGCGCCAGGTGGTTCAAACCAGCCCAGTCCCGGTCGCTCAGGGCCACACCTTCGGGTTTGCCGATGGTCTCTGCGGTCAGCGGCGTGATGACGCCTTCGGGATGCCAGTCGATGTCGAAGGCAGTGAGGTACTTGGGTCCCAGCTTGTCGCGGATGAAAGTCATCACCGGCTCGGTGGTGAACGCAGCGGCAAAGCTGTAGGCCAGATAGCCGGTGACGGCAATGCTGTCTTCGGGCGTAAAGGGGCGCTTGGGGATGCGCAGCACATCGAATTCGATCGGCGCCTTGTGCGTGGCCTGGTACTGGTTGATACCGTCCAGATACGCCAGCAGGGCCTTGGCGCTGGGGGCATTCATGTCCATGCGGGCCACATAGTCCTGCGCATGGGCACGGATGCCCAGCGTGCGAAACAGCTTGTCGGTTTCCAGTAGTTTGGGGCCCAGAATTTCGGCCAGCTCACCCTTGGCCAGGCGGCGGACGATTTCCATCTGGAACAGGCGGTCTTGCGCGTGCACATAGCCCAGCGCCTTGTACATGTCGGCTTCGTTTTCCGCCCGGATATGGGGCACGCCCCGTTCGTCGTACTGCACCGACACCGGCGCCGCCAGCCCGGTGAGTTCCACCGAGCCGCTGCGGACCGGCTGCTTCTTGTAGATGTACCAGCCGCCTGCGGCCAGGCCAATGACCAACACGAGCGCAATGAGTGCACCCATCAGTTTCAATGCGGTTTTCATACGGGGTCTTCCTCGGTTTTCTTGTTGTTGGGGCTGCCGTCAGGGCGCCTTCTGGCGTGCAAGGCTATCACGCACAAAGCCCACATGCTGGCGCAGTGTGTAGATGCGGTCGGTGAAGTCCAGCGGAAATTTGGAGCTGGTGACTTCGTGCTCGATGTGGTCCAGCTGCTGGTGGGCCCGGGCGATCTCCTCGGGGGTGAGCTGGCCTTTGGCAATTTCGGCTTCCAGAAACTTGAGCTCGCCGTAGCGCCGGTTGATCCGGCTTTTCTGCCACCAACTGATGGCGGGCAGCACCACGCGGAAGAAGGGCAGCAGCAAGGCAATCAGCGGCACAGCCATCAGGCCCAGGCGCTGCACGAAGTTGGCCATCCAGAACGGCAGATAGGTTTGCAGGAAAGGGCGCCCGTTCTTGTAGTACTGGCTGGCCTCGGCGGACAGCGCAAACTCCACGCCCTCCGGCTTGGGGAAAGTGCCGGGGCGCGACAGCAGCGTGGCCGGGGCGTGGGTCTGTCGTGCGGCTTCCAGCAGCAGGTAGGCCAGCGCGGGGTGCAGGTCCTCGTGAATCACCAGGCTGGCGGTGGTGGACAGCAGGGTGATGTCGGTAGCGGGCAGATCGCGCGCCGGGTCCACCGAACCGCGTTTGAGGCTCACGGTTTGGAAGTAGGGGAAGCGCCGGGCCAGCCCTTCGGCCTGGCTGAGCGATGCCAGCTTCATCGCCGGATCTGCCAGCAGCTGCTTCACGCTGCCCGCCTGCGGGCCGGCCACGATGAGCATGGCGTCGATGGCGTGGTTCTGGAGCCTGGCGGCAGCACCTGTGCCGCCTTCGAAGACCAGCTCGGTGCCGGCGCGGGGCTGGCCCTGCGCATCGACCAGGCCATAGGCACCCAGCAGTTCCATGGCCACCTTGTGGTTGCCACTGCCGGCCACACCCACGGCGATCTTCTTGCCCAGCAAGGGCTGGAGTCCGCCGGAGAGGTCGATCCTGTTGGAGAAGATCCAGACCGGCTCAAACCCGATGGTGCCCAGTGAGCGCAGCGGGGTGTTTCCGGCTTCGTCTTCGGGGTCCAGAAGGATGCTGCCCAGGCCGCCCTGCACAAAGCCCACCGATACGTCGCCGGTGTTGAGTCGTGCGAGGTTTTCGATGGAGCCGGTGGAGGGCTTGAGCTCCAGCGCGATGCCGTTGGCCTTGAGCAGCGCCTGGTACTTCAGGCCGAACTGGTGGTAGGCACCATCCACCGCGCCAGTGCTCATGGCCAGTGCGCGCGGCGGGGCCGGACTGATGACCTTGATGATGGACCACGAGGCGGTGACCAACAAGGCAACGGACACCACGATGAACGCGGTCCAGAGCGAGGGGCTGAAGCGGGATTTCATAACCCCGCAGTCTAGCGCCGCGATGCCTTGTTTTTAGTGCGGGTCATGCGACGAGTGCAGGCGCATGCGCAAGCCCAGGTCGGTGCGGGAGTCGGCGTTGGACAGGGCGACTTCCTGGTCGACCAGGCCGCGGCGGTACAGGTCGAGCAGGGACTGGTCGAAGCTGTGGGTGCCGGTGTCGCTGGTTTTTTCGAGCGAACCGCGCAACTGGTCCACTTCGCCGCGCTGGATCAGGTCGGACACGCGGGCGGACTGCAACAGCACTTCGGTCGCCAGCACGCGGCGTTTCTGTGTGCCCGTCAGCAGGCGTTGCGCCACCACGGCCTGCAGGTTCAGCGACAGGTCCATCAATAACTGCTTGTGGGCGGGTTCGGGGAAGAAATTCAGGATGCGCTTGATGGCCTGGCCCGCGTTGGCGGCATGCAGCGTGGTGACGCACAGGTGCCCGGTTTCGGCATAGGCAATGGCCTGCTGCATGGTTTCGCGGTCGCGGATTTCGCCCACCATGATCATGTCGGGGGCCTGGCGCATGGCGTTGCGCAGGGCATCGCCGAAGGAGTGGGTGTCGATGCCGACTTCGCGCTGGTCCACGGTGGACAGGCCGTGCGAGAACAGGTACTCGATCGGGTCTTCAATCGTCAGGATGTGGCCGCTCTGGTGCCGCGAGCGGTAATCGATCATGGAGGCCAGGGTGGTAGTCTTGCCCGAGCCAGCAGCGCCAATCACCAGCACCAGGCCGCGTGGCAACAGGGCGAGGTCTCGAACGGTGGTGGGCAGGCCGAGCTGGTCAAAGGTGGGGATGTTGCTGTGGATGGCACGCGCAACCAGACCGATTTCATGACGCTGCTGGTAGATGTTGACGCGGAAGCGGCCGATGCCGGGGGGCGCGTAGGACATATTGCATTCCAGGTTGCGCTCGAACTCGGCTGTGCCTTGCGGGCCCATGGCGGAATAGGCCATGGCACGCACTTCGCCCACTTTCAGGGCGGGCAGGGGCAGGTTCTGCACGGTGCCGTCCACACGGATCTGGGGTGGTGCACCGGTGGTCAGGTACAGGTCGGACGCATCGCGTTCCGACACGATGCGAAGCAGGCTGTGCAAGTCAATGCTGGACATGGGGAATCTCCTTTGGTCGATGGTTCATCGTAAGCCGTTTGGGCTGGTCGCAAGCGGATAAACCGGATTTTCTTGACTTAGGGCAAACTGCCGGCGGCCCAACCGCTGCGGACCGCGCCTTCCAGGGTGGCGGGGTAGGGGCCTTCCACATAGTCGCCACAGGCCAGCAGCCCGGGGGCGACCACCATGGGCGGGCGCAGCAGGCCAGGCGTACAGGCAAAAGTGGCGCGTTTCTCGACCACGGTCTGCACGGTCTGCAGCGCCAGACCGAGCTGGCTTTGGGCCTGCGCCAGCACTTGACTTTGCAGTGTTTCGCGGTCTGCGGTGCTGGCACTGACCACAAAGGCCAGCAGGCCCGCTGGACCGCCGAGCTGGCCACGGTCAAACACAAATTGCGCGGGCGCGTCGGGGGCACTGGGCAGCGATAGCATTGGCTGGCGCAGTCGTGCGCCGGATGCCCAGGCGTACACCGTGGCGATGGCTTCGTGCTGCAGACCGCTGGCGGTGCCGGCCCAGGCATGCAGTGCACTTGCTATGAATTCAGGAGCTGCCTGCGCAGATTCCACAAGGGCTTGGGCCGCATTTTGTGCTGAAGTGGCCCATACGACAGTGTCGAACTTTTCGCCTTCGATGTGCCATTGCCAGTCGTAGTGCAGCCGCTCCACCCGGGTGCCCAGGCGCACTTCGCCGCCCCGTTCCTGCAGCCAGACGGCGGCGGCCTGCGGGAACAGGCGGGTCAGGTCCACCGTAGGTAGTAACAGGTTGGAACTGCCCCGGCCCGCGAACAGCGAGTCGCGCAACACTGTCAGGAACACCTGGCCACTGGCGCGCTCCGCAGGGGTGTTGAGCGCCGACACGCACAGTGGGTCGATCAGCGTCTGCACCACGCGGGGGGTGAGGGTTTTGCACAGGTCGGCCACCGTGACGTGGGATGCGCAGGTAAAACGCTGTACTTGCCACACGATGCTGGCACGCAACAGCGACCATTTGTCGGCCGCGCTCCAGCCGCTTGCACGCAGCATCCCGGCTAGTGCATCGAACGGACTGGGCCAGCGCGGCAGGGCCAGTCCGCTGCCGTCGGCAAACTGCAGGTTCAGCGGCAGACGCAAAAGGCTGGTGTCAGGGTTCACGCCCACGGTGCGCATCAGGCGCAGCGACTCGGTATAGGCGCCAATCAGGATGTGCTGGCCGTTGTCCAGTACCACCGGTGTGCCATCGGGCAAGTAGCCGTTCAGCGCCCGGGCCCTGCCACCCAGGATGCGGCTGGCTTCCAACACCACGGCCTGGTGCCCGGCCAGCGTGGCCGCCACGGCGGCAGTCATGCCAGCCCAGCCTGCACCGACGATGGCGATCTTCACAGCTTGCCTAAGGCCTGTACCTTCCAGGCCAGCCACAGCTTGCGCACCGGCGTGAGCTTGATGCGCTGGTGCAGCACCTGGAAGTTCTCGGCTTCGATCTCACGCAGCAGCGTGCGGTAGATGCTGGCCATCATCAGGCCGGGCTTCTGGGTGCGGCGGTCATCGGCAGGCAGCAGGGCCAGCGCTTCGTCGTACAGGCGGTGGGCGCGCTGGGCCTGGAACTGCATCAGCGCCACGAACCGATCAGAGTAAGTGCGCTTGAGGATTTCGTGGGCTTTCACATCGAACTGCTGCAGTTCGTTGACCGGCAGGTAGATGCGCCCGCGCATGGCGTCTTCGCCCACGTCGCGGATGATGTTGGTGAGCTGTAGCGCCTGGCCCAGCTTGTGGGCGTAGGCGGTGGTTTGGGCTTGTGTCTGGCCGAAGATGCCCGCAGCCACTTCGCCCACGACGCCGGCCACGAGATGGCAGTAGCGCTCCAGGTTGGGGTAGTCGAGGTAGCGGGTTTGCTCCAGGTCCATCTGGCAGCCTTCAATGACCGCCAGCAGGTGGCGCGCCTCGATGCCGTAATTCGCGGCATGCGGCATCAGGGCCAGCATGACCGGGTGGGTGGGTTGTCCGGCAAAGGCCTTGGTGACCTCGCTTTGCCACCAGGCGAGTTTGGTGGCGGCCACGCCGGAGTCGGTCATTTCGTCCACCACATCGTCCACTTCGCGGCAAAACGCATAGAACGCGGTGATGGCGGCGCGCCGGGGCGCTGGCAGGAACAGAAAGGCGTAGTAGAAGCTGCTGCCGGATGCGGCGGCTTTTTCCTGGACGTATTGCTCGGGGGTCATGCGGCTATTGTCACCCAGCGGTGGGGCGTGGTGCGGGCAACACGCCTGACTACGTTAGTTTGGTTTGCGCCGGGCTGCGCGTTTTGCTCCGTGTCCCCCGGCCTTTGGCCTCCTCCTTTACCTGCGCAAAACGCACAGCCCGACGCAAACTGCGAGCCTGTCTTGTGCGCAGGCTGGAATACCTAAAACCCAGCTTCAGGTAGGGAGTGGGTATTCTGCGGAGGTAAAGGAGGAGGCCAC
>CAUJJV010000190.1 GCA_963205375.1 Pseudomonadota bacterium | reverse complement strand
CCGCGATGTTAACGACCCATTGGTCAGTTGCACTAGGGCGAGGTGCCTAACCGCACCGTCTTGGCCCGGAAAAGGCCTACGCCGCCGTCGCCCGGGAGCCTCTGGGATAATCTCGCCCCATGACTATCACCTACAAAGACGCCGAAGGCATTGAAGGCATGCGCCTGGCTGGCCGGCTGACCTCCGAAGTTCTGGACTATCTGACGCCTTTTATCAAACCCGGCATCACCACCAACGAAATCGACAAACTGGCCCACGACTACATCGTGGACGTGCAAAAGGCCATTCCCGCCCCGCTGAACTACACGGGTGGAGGCAACAAGCCCTACCCCAAGTCGGTCTGCACCTCCATCAACCACCAGGTCTGCCATGGCATTCCCAATGACAAGCCCTTGAAGAAGGGCGACATCGTCAACGTGGACGTCACCGTGATCAAAGACGGCTGGCATGGCGATTCCAGCCGCATGTTCATGATTGGCGATGTCTCCATCGCAGCCAAACGGCTGTGCGCGGTGACCTACGACGCCATGTGGCATGGCATCAAGATGGTCAAACCCGGCATCCATCTGGGCGACATAGGCCACGCCATCCAGCAGTTTGCCGAAGGCCAGGGTTTCAGCGTGGTGCGCGAGTTCTGTGGCCACGGCATCGGCAAGGGCTTTCACGAAGAGCCCCAGGTGCTGCACTACGGCCGCCCCGGCACGCTGGAAAAGCTGGTTGAAGGCATGACCTTCACCATCGAGCCCATGATCAATGCCGGTGGCAAGGACATCAAGGAAGGCCCCGAAAAAGACGGCTGGAGCATCGTCACCAAAGACCGTTCGTTGTCGGCCCAATGGGAACACACCGTTCTGGTCACGCCTACCGGCTACGAAGTGCTCACGCTGTCCAGCGCCAGCCCGCCGATTCCCGCGTTTGTCCCGCCACAGGCCTAGTCGTCTTCCATGACCGACCTCAAGGCTCTGCGGACCGAATACCGCGCCGGCAAGGCACTCATTCTGGAGCGCATGGGTGCTCCCGGCGCTTCAGCACGGGACGTGCGCCAGTCAATGCACAAGCTGGCCCGGCAAGCCGATGCCATGCTGACCCAGCTCTGGACGCTGGCCGGACTGGCCTCGCCCTTTGCCCTGCTGGGAGTCGGTGGTTTCGGGCGCGGAGAGTTGTTTCCCTATTCAGATGTGGACGTGCTGGTGCTGTTGCCCGACGGCCACAGCCCGGAAACCGACGCGGCGCTGAAGGGAAAGATCGAGACCTTTATTGGCTATTGCTGGGATGTGGGCCTGGAAATTGGCTCCAGCGTGCGCACCTTGTCGGACTGCATTGCCGAGGCCGAAAAAGACGTCACTGTACAGACGGCGCTGCTGGAGCACCGGCTGATCACAGGCAACGCGGCGCTGCTCAAAGCCTTCAAAGCCGCCTTCTTTGCGGCCATGGACGCCCAAGCGTTCTTCGTCGCCAAAACGCTGGAAATGCGCCAGCGCCACACCAAATTTGAAGACACGCCCTACTCGCTGGAGCCCAACTGCAAGGAATCTCCCGGCGGGCTGCGCGACTTGCAGGTGATCCTGTGGGTGGCCAAGGCCGCGGGGTGCGGCGATGAATGGTCCGCTCTGGCGGCCAATGGTCTGGCCACGCCCTTTGAGGTACGGCAGATCCAGCGCAATGAGTCCCTGCTGTTCCAGATCCGGGCCCGGTTGCATCTGATCGCCAACCGGCGTGAAGACCGTCTGATCTTTGACCTGCAGAATGCCGTCGCGGAGTCCTTTGGCTACAAAACGGTCGAGTCCACGGACGGAAAGCGCTCACTGGTGCGTGCCAGCGAGGCGTTGATGAAGCGCTATTACTGGGCTGCCAAAGCGGTGACGCAGCTCAACCAGATTTTGCTGATGAATATCGCGGAGCGGCTCAACCCGTCCACGCACGCGCCCCACCCGATCAATGCCCACTTCAACGAGAAGGCCGGCATGATCGATGTGGTCAGCGACGACCTTTACCAGCGCGAGCCACACGCCATTCTGGAAACTTTCCACGTCTACCAGACCACGGTGGGTGTGAAAGGCCTGTCCGCGCGCACCCTGCGTGCTCTGTACAACGCGCGCGACCTGATGGACGCCAAGTTCCGCAAGGACCCGGTCAACCGCGAGACCTTCCGCAACATCCTGATGGAGCCCGAAGGCATCACCCACGCCATGCGGCTGATGAACCAGACATCGGTGCTGGGCCGCTACCTGTGGGTGTTTCGCAAGATCGTGGGCCAGATGCAGCACGACCTGTTCCATGTCTACACCGTGGATCAGCACATCCTGATGGTGCTGCGCAATGTGCGCCGATTCTTCATCGTGGAGCATGCGCACGAGTACCCGTTCTGCTCGCAACTGGCTGCGGGCTGGGACAAGCCGTGGCTGCTGTACGTGGCGGCCCTGTTTCACGACATTGCCAAAGGACGCGGTGGCGACCACTCCGAGCTGGGCAAGGCCGAAGTGCGGCGCTTTTGCAAGGAGCATGGCATTGACGCCGAAGACGCCAAACTGATCGAGTTTGTGGTGGGTGAGCACCTCACCATGAGCCGCATTGCGCAAAAGTCCGACCTGAGCGACAGCGACGTCATCGCCGAATTTGCCAAACGTGTGGGCAACGAGCGCAACCTCACGGCCCTGTACCTGCTGACGGTGGCTGACATCCGGGGCACCAGTCCCAAGGTGTGGAATGCCTGGAAAGGCAAGCTGCTGGAAGACCTGTACCGCTACACCACGCGGGTGCTGGGCGGACGCGCACCCGACGCCGACGCCGAAGTGGAATCGCGTAAACGCGAAGCGCTGGTGCAGGTGGCGCTGTACGCCATGCCCCATGAGGCCCACAAGGCCCTGTGGGACACGCTGGACGTAGGCTACTTCATGCGCCACGATGCAGCGGATATTGCCTGGCACACCAAACAGCTGTCGCGCCATGTGGCTACCGAAGCCCCCATCGTGCGTGCGCGTCTGTCCCCAGTGGGCGAAGGCCTGCAGGTGCTGGTCTACACGCGGGACCAGAGCGATCTGTTTGCACGCATCTGCGGCTACTTCGACCAGGCCGGATTCAGTATTCTGGATGCGCGCATCCACACCAGCAAAACCGGTTACGCGCTGGATACCTTCCAGGTTGTGTCCAGTTCGGACCTGGGAGACCATTACCGCGAACTCATCAACATGCTCGAAGCCGGACTGAGCCAGTCCGTGGCCCAGGCAGGGCCGCTGCCCACACCCACCCGCGGCCGTGTGTCACGCCGGGTCAAGAGCTTTCCGATTGCGCCACGGGTCACCCTGCGGCCCGATGAAAAAGCCCAGAACTGGCTGCTCAATATTTCCGCCAGCGACCGGCTGGGCCTGCTCTACTGCGTGGCGCGGGTTCTGGCCCGCCACCAGATCGAAGTGCAACTGGCCAAGGTCGCCACACTGGGCGAACGCGTGGAAGACACCTTCCTCATCCACGGCCCGCAGCTGCAGCACAACCGGGCGCAGATCGAAATCGAGACCGAACTTCTGGATGCGCTGGCGGCTTGACCCGCCCGCTACTTGCCGGGAAACACGTACGACTGCAACTCTGCATCGAGCACACCCGCTCCCTGTGGGTGGGTGGCAGGACGCTCCACATGCCGCTTGATGGTGGCCAGGCTGGCTTGTGGATTCACCCAACGCGTCTCTGTTTCACCGAGGTTGTCGGCCCACACCAGCTTGTAAGCTTTGAATGTGCCAGCCGGAACAGTGATGTCCTCCCAGGCCTCCACCTTCCAGTTCACCTGCACCGGAATGGTCTTGCCACTGGCATGCAGTGTGGCGGTGTGAGAAGAAGTCCAGGCTTTGCCAACTTCCAGCGGCCATTGGTAGGCAATCGGCGGGGTGTAGGAAACCACGGGCTGTCCGGCAGGATTTACGATGGCAACGATCCCGAATCTGGCAGGCTCGTGCAGCGTAGTACCTGCCACGGCAGAACCCACGGCAACCATGGGCTGCCCCTGCCAACTGCTGTTGCTCTGGTTCCAGACCACCTTGCCATCAAAAGCGCCCAGACTGCCTGAACTTTTGCGGTGATAGGTCAATACAGTTCCCGTGGGGGCAACCACCATGCGCTCTGCAGCCGGTGGAGTCACCGCGCAACCGCTGGCCAGTACGACGGCGAAAAGTGCTGTAGTCATCGGCAGAAGCCGGAAGGGACGATAGGCAGACATGACGGAACCCTCGTTTATGCGGTGGATCCAGGCGACATCCACTGATGACACCCTCCACCGTATTTATCGTAAACAGGGCAGTCTCTGCAGTCGTTAATACAAATCAAAGTCCAAATCCGGGTCCAACTCGAGATCGAGACTGAGCCGCTGGACGCGCTTGCAGCATTTATGTAAGCGATTAGGATCTCATCCCCCGAGGAATAAGCGCATGTAGCTATTGTTTTTATAGCAAATAACCCCCTGTGAGCCGCAGTCTCAATCGTCCTCGTCTGCTGCAATCCCCGGAAACAGCACATCGGTGTAACCGAACTGCGTGAAGTCTTGCATCCGCATCGGGTACAGCTTGCCAATCAGGTGGTCGCATTCGTGTTGCACCACGCGGGCGTGGAAGCCGTCCACGGTGCGTTCGAACGGGTCGCCGTACTGGTCGTAGCCCGAGTAGTGCAGGCGGGACCAGCGTGGCACCACACCGCGCAGGCCGGGGACCGACAGGCAACCCTCCCAGTCACTTTCCTGTTCATCGCCCAACGGCGTTAGCACCGGATTGATAAGCACGGTGGGCGGCACCACAGGACGGTCAGGGTAGCGCGGGTTGCGCGCATTGCTGCCGAAGATGACCAGCTGCAAATCGACGCCGATCTGGGGCGCCGCCAGCCCTGCCCCGCTGGCAGCGCGCATGGTGTCGAGCATGTCGGTTATCAGCAGGTGCAATTCGTCGCTGTCAAACGCGGTTACCGGCTGCGCCACGCGCAGCAGGCGCGGGTCGCCCATCTTGAGAATTTCACGTACGGTCATGGTCAGTCCTTTCTGTCACACGGCACAATCCAGGGCATGTCAGAGCCCTCCCATCTTTCACCGGACGCGGTGCCGAAGCCGCTACCCCGGTGGATGCAATGGCTGCTGCGCGCGCTCGCGCTGCTGAGCCTGGGCCTGGGTTTTCTGGGCATGTTCCTGCCCGTGTTGCCCACGACGCCTTTCATTCTGCTCGCGGCGTGGGCCGCAACGCGCAGCTCCCCGCGCCTGCTGGCCTGGCTGGAGAACCACTGGCTGTTTGGCACCACGTTGCGCAACTGGCATCGCGGCGGCGTGGTCAGCCGCAAGGCCAAATGGGCAGCGACCTGGACGATGTCTGCCAGTGCAGTGGTCTTGCTGCTCACCGTGGGCAAGCTGTGGGCTGCGGCGGCAGCAATTGCCTGCATGGCAACGGTGCTGGTCTGGTTGTGGCAACGGCCTGAAACGTTCACACCACCACCCTGAGGCTCACGGCGCGGGTGATGATAAAAGAGCCCCACGTCCCCGCATTTACCAAGCTGCACCTTGAATCGGCTCAACCCAGCGCAGCCCCAGATAACCCTTCCTTTGTTTGACCTCGAGTTGCTGCCCTACGCGAACTGAGTCAAAAAACTCACGCGATACTTTTATGCGTCGATCGTCTTTTTCGCGATTCCAGTCTGGGACCAGCAGGTAGTAATGCGTCCCCCCCTTTCTGGAGCGGCTGATAGATTTGCTCTGGATCAGAACCTGATAGCTGGAGGCCTGCGAGTTATCCATCTCCATGTTCAGGTCACGCAACTCGGCGAAGCAGGTGAGTACGGCACCCAGCGAGCCAACCAGTATCAACTCGATCAGTACCAAATGCGCGCGGGAACTTCGGCCCAAAAAACCAATAGCAACAAGCACCAAAGCAGCAACCAGGCCCCCCCGCATAAGGCCGCGTATACCCACAAACGCTGGATATCCACGGTAAAACTGCCAGATTCCCACAGTACCCTTACACCATGCGCAATGCCATTCACTACCAGCCCGGTACTCAGTGCCAGTATGGCGGCCGCCCGCAAGATGAAGCGGTCGCGCTGTGTTCCTTGTTCCAAGGGAGCACGCGCTTTTAACTGCGTACTGGCCTGTTGCAGTAAAGCGGCAGCTTGCGGAAATATCTTGTGAAGTCGTAGCAAGTCGGAGTCGGTACTGAACAGACGTCCTACCTTGAACGTCGCCCATATCCGCCCCTGTGTGCAACGGACTTGTGTCACATGGCACTCATAGCGACTTAATTTGAACAACTGGACCACAGCCTCCTGCACCTTGCTGTCCAGCGAAAGTGACGTCAAAAGGTGTCCATCGTTAGAAACCACGTACACCAATTTGTCGAAGTTCACGGAACCGACCTGGTGTTCTATCGACAAGCCCACAAATTTGAAAAGTCGATCTACCCAGGTTTCTCGTTTGAATGCAAAGTCGTAGCCAGAAGGGCCCTCCACTCCCACCATGAATCGGAGGGTCTTTTTCTTGTTCCGAACAATCTCGTACTCATACGGGATAGAACCTGAGCCCGCCCACTGTCCGCTCCACTTCGCATCAAGTCGTTTGATGCCAAAGTACACACTGAAACTGATCAGCGTAATAAAACCAAACAGGAACCACATACAAGGCTACGGTTACCTATCCGTCTACAGCATCGCCAACATGGCTGCTTCGTCCAGCACTGGCACACCGAGTTCATTCGCCTTGACCAGTTTGCTACCCGCATCGGTACCTGCCACCACATAACTGGTTTTCTTGCTGACCGAGCCAGCCACCTTGGCGCCGGCGGCTTCCAGCAGGTCTTTGGCCTGGTCACGGCTCAGCGTGGGGAAGGTGCCGGTCAACACAAAAGTCTTGCCCGCCAGCAGTTTGGGGGCCTGGGCCGCAGGTTCGCCCTCTTCCCAGTGCAGGCCACATCCATCGGGTTCGGGCTTTCGCAACGCTTCCACCACCTCGCGGTTGTGCGGCTGGGCAAAAAAGGTGCGGATGCTTTGGGCCACGATGGGGCCCACATCACTCACGCCCAGCAGCGCTTCTTCGGTAGCGTCCATGATGGCATCAAGCATGCCAAAGTGGCGGGCCAGCTCCTTGGCGGTGGCTTCGCCCACATGGCGGATGCCCAGTCCAAAGAGAAACCGCGGCAGGGTTGTCTGCTTCGATTTTTGTAGCGCATCGAGCAGGTTCTGCGCGGACTTCTCGGCCATTCG
>CAUJJV010000189.1 GCA_963205375.1 Pseudomonadota bacterium | reverse complement strand
CTGGCATTCAAGCTGCTGGAGCCTGGGGGCGTGCTGTTTACCTACAGCTGCTCGGGCGGCATCAGTGGCGACCTGTTCCACAAGATCGTGGCGTCTGCGGGTTGCGATGCGGGAGTGGATGGCTTCATCACCGAGCGCATGGGCGGCGCACCAGACCATCCCATGACCATTTACTTTCCGGAAGGCGAGTACCTCAAAGGGTTGGTGGTGATGCGCAAATAGCGCCGCCACAATAGAACGCTACACTCCGGGCTGCTGTTTTTTGGGTTCCCACATGTCTCTGATTCCCGCCACCATCCTGACCGGATTTCTTGGGTCCGGCAAAACCACCCTCCTCAAACGCGTGCTGGCCGAGGCCCACGGGCAGAAGATTGCCGTGATTGAAAACGAGTTTGGCGAGGAAAACATCGACAGCGACATCCTGGTGAGCGACACCAACGAGCAGATCATCCAGATGAGCAACGGCTGCATCTGCTGCACCATCCGCGAAGACCTGCGCGCCACGCTGCGCGATCTGGCCGAGAAAAAGCGCAAGGGTGAGCTCAATTTTGAGCGCGTGGTGATCGAGACCACCGGCGTGGCCGACCCCGGCCCGGTGGCGCAGACTTTCTTCATGGACGACGAGATCGCCGAGACCTACCTGCTGGACTCCATTCTGACGCTGGTGGATGCCAAACACGCCGCCCAGCAGCTCAACGACCGCCAGGAAGCGCGCCGCCAGGTGGGTTTTGCCGACCAGATCTTCATCAGCAAGTCGGACCTGGTGTCCAAAGACGAGCTCGAAGCCCTGATGCACCGGCTCAAGCACATGAATCCGCGTGCCCCGCAAAAGGCGGTGCACTTTGGCGACGTGTCGCTGGCCGAGGTGTTTGACCTGCGCGGCTTCAATCTGAACGCCAAGCTGGACATTGACCCGGACTTCCTGAAGGAAGACGACCATGACCATGGGCATGACCACCATGACCATGCGCCCGGGGAGGCCTGCAACCATCCGTCGCACGCCCATGAAGGGGAACACGGCCATGGCCATCATCACCATCACGATGACGATGTCAAAAGCTTTGTCTTCAAGTCCGAGCGGGCATTCGATCCGGCCAAACTGGAAGACTTTCTGGGGGCCATCGTCAATATCTATGGACCCCGCATGCTGCGCTACAAGGGAGTACTGTTCATGAAGGGCACCGACCGCAAGGTGATCTTTCAGGGCGTGCACCAGTTGATGGGCAGCGACCTGGGGCCTGCCTGGGGGGAAGGCGAGCAACGCATCAGCAAAATGGTGTTCATCGGCATCGATCTGCCCAAGGACATTCTTTTGCAGGGGCTGGAGCAATCGCTGGTGTAACGAACGACGCATTCCCGTTCGGATGTCACACGAACGTGTCTGTAACTGTCCCCAGACTTACTAATTACTGGCAGGGAGCCAAATGATTGTCTCGATTTTGCAACTGATGGGTTTTCCTATGGGGAAGCCTGTACACTCGCGCGCCGGAGAAACCTCGCCAGATCGGTCCACAAAGACCCGCAGCGGGGACCAAGGCACGAAAGACCACGCGCAGGCCAGCCCTGCCAGGAGACAAGAAGTGAAAGCCAAGACCGGGAAGACCGCAAAAGCCAAACCAGCAGCCAAGGCGCCAGCCAAACCAGTGGCCAAGAAAAATGTGAAGCCTGTTGCCAAGCCGGTAACCAAAGCATCGGCAAAACCAGTGGCCAAGAAAGCCGTAAAGGCACCAGTAAAAGTGGCACCCAAGGCTGTCGCGAAGCCTGCTGCCAAGCCGGTAGCCAAAGCCGCTCCCAAGGCCAAAGCCACAGCAAAACCCGTAGTCAAGGCCGTGGCGAAACCTGTGCCCAAGGCTGCTCCCAAAGTGGTAGCCAAGCCGGTAGCCAAGACACCCGTCAAGGCTGCTGTTCCTGTTAAACCCGTTGTCAAATCTGCAGCCAAACCGGCTGTGGTTGCCTCCGTACCCAAAGAAAAAGTAGTTACCCCCATGCCCCAAGCCATGCCCAAAGCCGCGCCCGCACCTGTGGCGCCGGCCCCAGTGGCAGTTCCCCAAAAGGCGGGGCGTCCTTCGTCCCGTCTCGCCCAGCTGACCGTGCCTTCCATGGCCCAGTCGGTGGCGTCGACCGCTGCCAAAGCCAGTTATAGCCAATCGACTCCCTCTCCCGTGATTGTTCCTGCCTTGCCTTCCTCGATCAAAAAAGACCCCAAACTCGCCAACAACTGGAAGACCAAGCCGGTTGCGGAGCTGACGGACGCCGAACTGATGGCGATGCCTGATTCTGAGTACATGAACGATGTCCAGATGGCAGCATTCCGTCTCAAGCTGTCCAAGCTCAAGCAGGACATCCTGAACAATGCCGGTGAGACCACTGAACACCTGCGCGAAGACACTTCGGTGGTGCCCGATCCCGCTGACCGGGCCACCATTGAAGAAGAGCACGCGCTCGAATTGCGTACCCGTGACCGTGAACGCAAGCTGCTCAAGAAGATTGAACAATCCATCGTCCGCATTGATGCGGGTGACTATGGGTACTGCGACGAAACCGGGGAACCTATCGGCGTAGGTCGCCTGCTGGCCCGTCCCACCGCAACCTTGTCACTGGAAGCCCAGCAGCGCCGCGAACTCAAGCAGAAGATGTTCGGGGATTGATTCCCGGCGCTAGATAGGTAGCCCTGCGCTAAACTGTTCCCATGGCCACTAAAGACGATCGCCCCGGTTTGCTGTCGAAGGTGGCGAAGTTCGTCCGCAATCCGACCAAAGACTGGTCGGAGCTGGACAACCCGGACCAGCCGCAGGAAAGCGGCTATGACAAGCAGGCCCTCAAGGCCATGATTGAGCGCAAGCGGCAAAACGACTTTGTCCGCAAGCGCGAATTTGACCAGTTGCGCAAGCTGCGCAACCGGGATCCAGCGGCCATGGCCAACATGGCACGCCCGTCCTTCTTCCAGTCCAGTGTGGCTACCGACCAAGATGGTCGTGCCGTCACGCTGAAGAAGATCGACGAGATCGAAGCCCAAATGTCCAAGCAATGGTGGAAGGGCAAGCAGGAGGGGGGAACCCGTGCGGGCGATGTCGCCGTTGCGCAAATTTCCCGCTTCTCGGGCGACAGTCTGAGCCAGGGCGCCAGTCAGTTCCCTACCCAGGCACCTACCCAGTCCCCCCACCATTTCGCGCCGACCGAGGCCGTGGGTTTGCAGGCGCTGCCTGAAGGTCCTGCGGATTTTGAGCCAACCAATGTGCCACTGGGCCACGTGCCGGCGCCCGGACGGATAGCCCACGCTGATTCCTCTCATGCTTTCTCGGGAGAAGACCAGAGTTTTTCCACCTCCGAACTGTTTGCGATGGAGGTCGACGATATGTCGACCGATCCTGAACTGGAAGAGGCAGCCATCCGCTTTGCCAACGGGGACGATACCGGAGCCGAAAAGGGGCTGCTGGAAGCGTTGCGGGGAGAAGTTCTGGAGCCAGAGGTGGCGCTGTCCTGGGCAGCGGCATTGCTGGATTTGTACCGGGTAACCCATAAGCGCCCCCAATTTGACAGTGCCGTCAAGGAGTTTGGTGCGCGTTTCGGCCGGATGGTGCCCGTGTGGGCATCCCTGGGGGGAGATGGAGCATCCTCCGAATCCTCGCAAGGGACGTTTGGGACCGCTTCAGCGGGGTCGTCTACTGAGCACGGGGTGATCTGGCAAAGTCCGTCCATGCTGGATGCCCGCGCCATGGAAGCTTTACGCGACGCCTTGTCAACGCATCCCACGCCCTGGCATGTGGGGTGGGGCACTCTGGATGGGATTGCCGTCGATGCGGTCCCCTTGCTGGATGCACTATTTGTCAGTCTGTGTGATGAACCGGTTGCACTGCGCTTCTCTGGCGCCCACAACCTCCTGGAGCGGCTGCGGGCTCTGACGCCATCGGGAGACCGTGCGGTGGACCGGGCCTGGTGGCATGTTCGCCTCAATGCTTTGCGCTCCATGAATCTCATCGATGAGTTTGAGCTGGCGGCATTGGACTACTGCGTGACTTACGAGGTATCCCCTCCTGCGTGGGTGGAGGCGCGATGCCAGTTCGAAGCGACCGAGGCAGCGCCAGCGCACCGTGGCGCAGCGGCCGCCCCTACCGGCGCCATTCCGACGCAGTCCAGCGCAGCAGGGGATATTCCTGAATTGCGCGGTGAAGTGCTGGGTGATGCCACACAATTGCTGGGTGCGCTGGTCAAAGGTGCGCAAGGCAGTGGTCTCCTGGTCGTGTCATGTGCCAATTTGGTCCGGGTGGATTTTTCTGCTGCGGGGAGTATCCTGAATTGGGCGACGATGCGGCAGGCAGAAGGTGGACAGGTGCAGTTCAAGGACGTGCACCGTCTGGTCGCCGCCTTCTTCAGCGTCATCGGTATCAACGAGCATGCCCGGGTGATCCCCAGGCCCATTTGATCGTCGGGCACGCGTGTGCCCCAAGTCTCTCTTGCAATCCGGGTTATCGCCCGAATCTCAATCCCATGGAACAATTTCACGGCACCACCATCATCAGCGTTCGTCGCAAGACGCCAGAAGGCATGCAGGTCGCCATTGGCGGCGATGGTCAGGTTACGCTGGGCAATATCGTCGTCAAAGGCACGGCACGCAAAGTGCGCAAGCTCTACCACGGCAAAGTGCTGGCGGGTTTCGCCGGTGCAACGGCAGATGCCTTCACGCTGTTCGAGCGGTTTGAGGCCAAGCTGGAAAAACACCAGGGACACCTGGTGCGCGCCGCCATCGAGCTGACCAAGGACTGGCGCACCGACCGCGTATTGCGCCGCCTGGAAGCCATGCTGGCGGTAGCGGACAAGGATGCCTCCCTGATCATTACGGGCAACGGTGATGTGCTGGAGCCGGAAAATGGCATTGTGACCATTGGTTCGGGTGGCGCGTACGCGCAGGCGGCGGCTATCGCTTTGTTGAACAACACCGAGTTGGGTGCGGCAGACATCGTCAAACGCTCGCTCGAAATCGCTGGCGAGCTGTGCATTTATACCAATATGCAGCACACCATCGAAACTCTGGATTGAAAACTGTCATGACACCACAGGACATCGTCACTGAACTCGATCGCCACATTGTGGGCCAGGCCCAGGCCAAGCGTGCGGTTGCCATTGCATTGCGCAACCGCTGGCGCCGCCAGCAGGTGGAGGCCGGACTGCGTGCCGAAATCACGCCCAAGAACATTCTCATGATCGGCCCTACGGGGGTCGGCAAGACGGAAATTGCACGGCGCCTCGCACGGCTGGCAGATGCACCTTTCATCAAGGTCGAGGCGACCAAATTCACCGAGGTCGGCTACGTTGGCAAGGACGTGGACTCCATCATCCGTGACCTGGCAGAAATCGCCGTGAAGCAAACGCGTGAGGCGGCAAAGACCCAGGTGCGTGCGCGCGCCGAAGACGCTGCCGAAGAGCGGATTCTTGACATCCTGATCCCGCCGCCCCGGACTGAGTTCGGAATGGCGTCCTCGGTGGAGACACCCGAAAGCACGGCGCGACAAACTTTCCGCAAGAAACTGCGCGAGGGCCAGCTGGCCGACCGCGAAATCGAGCTGGATGTGGCAGTGTCCGCGCCACAAATGGAGGTGATGGGGCCTGCGGGCATGGAGGAGATGACCGAACAGCTCCGCGGCATGTTTGGACAGTTGGGGCAGGCCCGCAAACAGACGCGCAAGCTCAAGATCAGTGAAGCACAGAAGCTGCTGGCCGACGAAGAGGCGGCCAAGCTCGTTAACGAGGACGAGATCAAGACCCAGGCACTGCAGATGCTGGAGCAAAACGGCATTGTGTTTATTGACGAGATCGACAAGGTCACATCGCGCAGCGAGGGCAGTGGTGCCGAAGTTTCGCGTCAGGGTGTGCAGCGCGACCTGTTGCCGCTGGTCGAGGGCACCACGGTATCCACCAAGTACGGCATGGTCAAAACAGACCACATCCTGTTTGTCGCCTCCGGTGCATTTCACCTGAGCAAACCGAGTGACCTTATTCCGGAACTGCAGGGGCGTTTTCCGATTCGGGTGGAGTTGCAGTCATTGTCCGTTGAGGACTTTGAAGCGATCCTGACCCAGACCCATGCGTCATTGGTGAAGCAATACCAGGCCTTGCTGGCCACCGAGGGTGTGACCCTCGAGTTCACCCCGGAAGGCATTACCCGGTTGGCCCAGATTGCCTATGACGTGAACGAGCGTACCGAGAATATCGGGGCGCGACGATTGGCGACCGTCATGGAGCGGTTGCTGGACGATGTGAGCTTCGATGCGGCGGCTATGGCGGAGCAAACGGTGCGTATTGATGCACCCTACGTCGACGTGCGTCTGGCCGAACTCAGCCAAAACGAAGATTTGTCACGCTACATCCTGTAAAGGGCGGTTTGTTACAGGGCTTCAAGCATCACTTTCATAAAGCGTGCTAAGTCCTTCATTTAGAACGATTTTTGGCTCCCATTTGCCTTCGGAGTCGCGTCTAAGTCCTTGATTTCATTGGAAAAAATTCTCGCAAGCCCTCTTGCAAGCCTTGCAATTGCTGATACAGTGCAAAAAAGTGCAATTAAGTGGTGAAAAGTGCCTCTGAGTTGCTATTTCGAGCTGTTGCACAACAAAAGGGTGTCTGTCGTGTTTCAAGGGGCTTCGTCTCTCAGTCTGGATGCAAAAGGTCGGCTCTCTGTGCCGACCCGGCACCGTGACGTGCTGAGCGCCACCGCGAACGGCCACCTGACCATCACCAAGCATCCGCACGGGTGCCTGATGGTGTTTCCCCGCCCCGAGTGGGAAAAATTCCGCGAGCGTATTGCCGCCCTGCCCATGTCGGCACAGTGGTGGAAGCGGATCTTCCTGGGTAACGCCATGGATGTGGAGATGGATGCCACCGGCCGGGTGCTGGTGTCGCCCGAGTTGCGCGCTGCCGCAGGCATCTCCAAAGACACGATGTTGCTGGGCATGGGCAACCATTTCGAGCTCTGGGACAAGGCGACCTACGACGCCCAGGAAGCGAAGGCCATGCAGGGCGACATGCCCGATGTCTTCAAGGATTTTTCGTTCTAGGCGATTGCGGTGGAAACAACATGGAACCATGCCACCGTCTTGTTGAACGAAGCGGTCGATGCATTGTTCACAGACGGGGCCAACAACTTTGCCGATGCGGCCGATGGCACCTATGTGGATGCCACCTTCGGGCGTGGCGGCCACTCCCGTTTGATTCTTTTGCGTTTGTCGCCTCAGGGGCGATTGATTGCCTTCGACAAAGATCCCCAGGCGGTGGCCGAATCCGCAGCCATAGCCGACCCCCGCTTTTCCATTCGCCACGAAGGCTTCGCCCACCTGGGCGATTTGCCCGCGAAAAGCGTGACCGGCCTGTTGATGGATTTGGGTGTGAGTTCACCCCAGATCGACAACCCCGCACGGGGATTCAGTTTTCGTTTCGAAGGTCCGCTGGATATGCGCATGGATACCACGCGCGGAGAGAGTGTGGCGCAATGGCTGGCAACAGCAGAAGTCAATCAAATCACGGAGGTGATACGTGAATATGGTGAAGAACGGTTTGCTGGGTCAATTGCAAAGGCGATTGTTGCTCGCCGACAGGAACGGGGCGCAATTTCAACCACCACCGAGTTGGCCCAACTCGTGGCTGACACGGTCAAAACCCGCGAGCCGGGCAAGGACCCTGCAACGCGCACATTTCAGGCTTTTCGGATTTTCATCAACGCCGAGCTTGAAGAGCTGCAACAGGCGCTAGAGGCCAGTCTGGATGTGCTGCAGCCCGGAGGCCGTCTTGCTGTGATCAGCTTTCATTCGCTGGAAGACCGGATCGTCAAGCAATTCATCGCGAAGCATTCGCGCGATGAGTACGACCGTCGCGCCCCGTTTGCAGCGCCCAAGGTCATGAAGCTTGAGTCCCTGGGGCGTATCAAGCCCAGCGATGACGAGGTGCGCGGCAATCCGCGCTCGCGAAGCGCGATCATGCGTGTGGCGCGGAGGACGGCGGCATGATGCGCCTCAACCTCGTGCTGTTGCTTGCCGTGCTGGCCAGTGCCGTTTACCTGGTCAATGTGCAGTACGAGTCACGGCGGGTGTTCACCGAGCTTGACAGGGCGCGCTCGGAGGCGCGCCGCCTGGAGACGGAATACGAGCGCTTGCAGGTGGAGAAACGAGGGCAGGCCACGCCCGCCCGGGTGGAAAAACTGGCGCGGGAGAAGTTGCAGATGCGCCAGGCGACACCTGCCATCACTACCTACGTGACCTATTCGGCTCCCGCAGGCGAAGACGTCGCAGCCGGAGTTGCGCCGTGAGCCGCAGCATCCAGTACACCTCCAGCCCCCTGCTGGCAAGCCGCACGCCGGTGTGGCGCAGCAAGTTTGTGGTGGGGGCGATTGCACTGGCCTTCTTCGGGCTGGCTGCGCGGGCCGCGTATATCCAGGTGGTTGCCAACGATTTCTTTCAACGCCAGGGCGTGGTCCGCTTCGAGCGGACGCTGGATTTGCCGGCCAACCGTGGGCGCATCCTGGATCGCAATGGGCTGATCCTTGCCTCCAGTGTGCCAGCGCCCAGCATTTGGGCCATTCCCGAAGACGTCGATCTGGACAAGGCACAACTGCAGCGTCTGGCGAAGATGCTGGATATGCCTGTGAGCGATCTGGCCAAGAAACTTCGGGACGAAGACAAGACCTTTGTCTGGATCAAGCGCCAGGTGGACGCTGGCATCGCCAAGCAGATCGCGGAGATGAATCTCAAGGGAATCTACCAGCGCAAGGAATACAAGCGCGAGTACCCGGAAGGCGAGTCTGCGGTTCATGTCGTGGGCTTTACCAATGTGGAAGACAACGGCCAGGAAGGGGTGGAACTCACCTTCAACAAGGATCTGGCGGGCAAGAGCGGTTCGCGCCGCGTCATCAAGGATCGCCTGGGGCGTGTGGTGGAAGATGTGGGCGACCAGATTCCTCCCGTGGAGGGGCGCGACCTGCAACTGAGCATCGACAGCAAGGTGCAGTTCTTTGCCTACCAGAAGCTGCGCGAAGCAGTGGTGGAGAACAAGGCGCAGGCAGGCAGCGTGGTGGTTCTGGATGTGCTGACCGGGGAGGTCCTGGCGCTTGCCAACTACCCCAGCTATTCGCCCGCCAAACGCTCCAACCTGACGGGGGCGCAACTGCGCAACCGTGCGCTGACCGACACATTTGAGCCAGGCTCCACCATGAAGCCGTTTTCCATCGCACTGGCATTGGAGAAAGGACTGGTCAAACCGGAAAGCATCATCCAGACGGCCCCAGGGAAAATCACCATTTCCGGCTCTACGATCACCGATGCGCACCCGCATGGGGCCTTGACCGTCAATGAGGTCATCCAGAAGTCCAGCAATGTGGGTACGGTCAAGCTGGCGATGCAGATGCAGCCGCACGAAATGTGGGAAATGTTCAGCCAGGTGGGGCTTGGACAAAAGCCGCAGGTGCCATTTCCTGGCGTGGTCAGTGGTCGCCTGCGTGCCTATAAAACCTGGCGTCCCATTGAACAGGCGACTATGAGTTACGGCTATGGCCTGTCGGCCAGCCTGTTCCAGTTGGCGCGTGCGTACAGCGTGTTTGCGCGGGATGGCTCTCTGGTTCCTGTCACTTTGCTAAAGACCGCCCAGCAGGTGGAAGGTGTCAAAGTGTTTGAGCCACGCCATGCACGGGAAGTACTCCATATGCTGTATCTGGCTGCAGGCCCCGGTGGTACGGCACCCAAAGCCCAGACCATGGGCTACTCGGTTGGCGGAAAAACCGGCACTGCCCACAAGCAGGAAGGAAAGGGTTATGCCGCCAGAAAGTACCGCGGCTTTTTTGTCGGAGTGGCACCTATTGATAAGCCGCGCATAGTTGTAGCTGTGATGATTGATGAGCCCAGCAACGGCAAGTATTTTGGCGGCGATGTGGCCGCGCCGGTGTTTTCCGAGACGGTGCAGCAAACATTGCGCATGCTGGGCGTTCAACCCGACATGGCTGTGCGTCCGCAAATCGTTGCGAACGCGGTAGAGGAGAGTTTCTGATGCAGGAACTCCATACGCCAGTTCAGGCAGCGCAGTGGCTCAAGTCCCGCGCATGCGGTGCCTTGTGGGCTGACAGCCGTAAAGTGCGCCCGGGCGACGGGTTTGTAGCCTGGCCCGGTGCTGCAGTGGATGCCAGAGGTTTCGCTGCTACAGCCATTGCACAAGGCGCCGGAGCCTGCCTGATGGAGCGTGACGGTGCAGAAGCCTTTGGACTGTCGGGCGAGTCTTACGCTACGTATGCAGGATTGAAAGCGGACACCGGGCTTATTGCTGCCGAGTTTTATGGACAGCCGTCCCGCGCACTGGATGTGGTTGCCGTCACCGGCACTAACGGCAAGACGTCCACAGCGTGGTGGCTTGCGCAGGCACTGAAAAATTTGCCTGCAGAACGCTCCTGGCCGTGTGGCGTGATTGGAACCCTGGGCGTTGGCATTCCACCGGATGTGTTGTCTACCGGATTGACCACTCCTGACCCGGTCCTGTTGCAGCAGACCCTGCGGGCGTTTGTGGATACGGGCCTGAAGGCCTGCGC
>CAUJJV010000188.1 GCA_963205375.1 Pseudomonadota bacterium | reverse complement strand
TCCACTGGCTCATCACAGGGCTCCCACGGGGGTGAACTGACGCGTGTCGACCGCGGCCTTGTCGAACTCGAACCACGGGTCGGGCTCGCCGTCGAGCGAGAACTGCAGCCGCTCCCACAGGCTCTTGCGCAGCGCGTGGTCATCGAGGATCTTCTTCTTGACGTGATCCAGCCCGACGCGGCCGACCCAGTGGCAGGTGCGCTCCAGGTACCAGCCTTCCTCGCGGTACAGCTGCAGGAAGGCGCCGCTGTACTCGAGCACTTCGGCCGCGGTCTTCAGCTTGACGAGGAACTGCGCCACCTCGGTCTTGATGCCGCCGTTGCCGGCGACGTAGATCTCCCAGCCCGAGTCGACACCGATCACGCCGACGTCCTTGATGCCGGCCTCGGCGCAGTTGCGCGGGCAGCCGCTGACCGCGAACTTCACCTTGTGCGGGGCGTACATGCGCCACATCGCACGTTCCAGATCCTTGCCCATCTGCGTGCTGTCCTGCGTGCCCATGCGGCACCACTCGCTGCCCACGCAGGTCTTCACGGTGCGCAGCGCCTTGGCGTAGGCGTGGCCGCTGGGCATGCCGATGTCTTTCCAGACATGGACCAGGTCTTCCTTCTTCACGCCCAGCAGGTCGATGCGCTGACCCCCGGTGACCTTGACGGTGGGGATCTCGTACTTGTCCACCGCATCGGCAATGCGGCGCAGTTCGTCAGCCGTGGTCTCGCCGCCCCACATGCGTGGAATCACGCTGTAGGTGCCGTCTTTCTGGATGTTGGCGTGGCTGCGCTCGTTGATGTAGCGGCTTTGCGGATCGTCCTTGGCTTCCTTGGGCCAGGTGCTGATCAGGTAATAGTTGACGGCCGGGCGGCAGCTGGAGCAGCCGTTGGGTTTTTTCCATTCCAGGAATTTGAAGACTTCGGCAATGGTCAGCAGTTTGCTGCTGCGGATAGCATCGCGCACGGCCTGGTGGCCGTGGTCGGTGCAGCCGCACATGGGCTTCATCTTCGGTGTGGCGGAGTAGTCGCCGCCAGCGGTAAACATCAGCAGCTGCTCCACCAGACCGGTGCACGAGCCGCACGATGCGCTGGCCTTGGTGTGCTTGCGCACTTCGTCCAGCGTGAACAGGCCTTTCTCCTTGATGGTCTTGCAGATGGTGCCCTTGGTCACGCCGTTGCAGCCGCAGACCTCGTCGGTATCGGCCATGGCCGCAGCCTTGTTGTGGCCTTCGTGGCCGCCTTCGCCGATGTTGGATTCGCCAAACATCAGCTTTTCGCGGATGTCGTGCACGCTGCGGCCCTCGCGCAGCAGCTTGAAGTACCAGCTGCCGTCCACGGTGTCGCCGTACAGGCAGGCGCCCACCAGTTTGTCGTCCTTGATCACCAGCTTTTTGTAAACACCGGCATAGGGGTCGCTCATGACCACTTCTTCGGTGCCTTCCCCGCCTGCAAAGTCGCCAGCGGAGAACAGGTCAATCCCCGTAACCTTGAGCTTGGTGGAAGTCAGCGATCCGGTGTAGCGGCCAATGCCGAACATCGCCAGGTGGTTGGCTGCCACCTTGCCCTGCTCGAACAGCGGTGCCACCAAACCGTAGGCAATGCCACGGTGGGCCGCACATTCGCCCACCGAGTAGATGCGCGCATCGGTCACGGTCTGCATGGTGTCGGTCACCACGATGCCGCGGTTCACATGCAGGCGCATTTTTTCGGCCAGCTCGGTGTTGGGGCGGATACCCACGGCCATCACCACCAGGTCGGTCGGGATCTCGGTGCCGTCCTTGAACTGCAGCGCCATCACGCGGCCGGCCTTGCCACCGTCCTTGTCGCCAATCAGGGCCTGGGTCTGTCCGCCCATGATGAAGCGCATGCCGCGCTCTTCCAGCGACTTCTGCAGCATCTTGCCGGCCACGGTGTCGAGCTGGCGCTCCATCAGCGTGGGGGTGCCGTGGATCACGGACACCTGCATGCCGCGCTTCATCAGGCCGTTGGCGGCCTCCAGGCCCAGCAGGCCACCACCAATGACCACGGCGCGCTGGTACTTGGCAGCGGCGTCTATCATGGCGTTGGTGTCGGCAATGTCGCGGTAGGCAATCACGCCCTCCAGATCCTTGCCGGGAATCGGCAGGATGAAGGGGTTGGAGCCGGTGGCCACCAGCAGGCGGTCGTATTCGGCGCTCATCTTTTCGCCGGCTGCGTTCTCGGCATGCACCACGCGGCGCACGCGGTCTACCTCGGTGACTTTCCAGCCGGCGTGCAGGGTGATGTGGTTGTCGGTGTACCAGGACCAGTCGTTGAGCACGATCTCGTCCAGCGTCTGTTCACCGGCCAGCACCGGGCTCAGCAGGATGCGGTTGTAGTTGGGGTGGGGTTCTGCACCAAAAACGGTGATGTCGTACAGATCGGGTGCGATTTTCAACAGCTCTTCGAGCGTGCGCACGCCGGCCATGCCGTTGCCAATCATTACCAGTTTCGATTTTTTCATAGTGGCCACTCCAGAAAACAAGAAGTCATTGCGGCTGCAGCACGGCTGCATGCCAGAAAAATAGGGGTAGAGGAGATCCGCGCCTTATGCAAAGGCGCACCAGAACACACTGGTGTGGGACAGACTGCAACTGGGCGACGTCGTTGTGCGCAGAATGGGTCAGGCTGTCATCTCGTTCGGACGCGTCGTTGCGTCCTGTGGGTACTTATGCAAAAGCTGTGCCATATGATTGCCACCTCGTGTTCAGGCCCTGCCCATCCGGGTGCCTGGTGTGCGACTTGCATGGCTGCAAAGCCTGTTCTCCCTAGCTACCACTGATTTTTATGACCTCCGCCCTGCTGTGTATCCACCGTCCCCAAACCGCCCCCACACTGGCGGCGGACCTGTCATCGGCGGGTATTTCGGTGCTGGCCACGCTGGAAGATTGCAGCAAGTTGGTGCAGGCGGTGGTGCTGCACGCACCCGATGTGGTGATTTGCGATGTGCCCCTGCCCACCAGCGCATGGTTCCAGGCATGGCAAACGCTGGGGCAGACGCTGCCTTGCCCCACCCTCGTGTTCACCCAGGATGCCGATGCCACCCATATTGCCCAGGCTGTGGAGTGCGGGGTGCATGTGTATGTGGTGCACGGCTATGGCGCCAACCGCCTGCGTTCACTCATCCACCTGGCCCAGGCGCGCCACCAGAAGGCACAGCAGCAGCGGCAGGCCTTTGACGCCATGGCCACCCGCTTTGAAGAGCGCAAGGCGGTCGACCGGGCCAAGGGCATCCTGATGCGGGCCCAGAGCCTGTCGGACGACGACGCCTTCCGCACCCTGCGCACGGCCGCCATGAACTCCAACCAGCGCATGGGGCAGCTGTCGCAGCACATCATCCAGTCGGCCCACTTTGCGGAAGGGCTGAACCGCGCAGGCCAGTTGCGCATGCTCTCGCAGCGGCTGGTCAAGCTGCACCTGCTGCAGGCGGCCGGGGTGCAGGTGGAGCACCACGCCGCGCTGCTGCAGGAGTCAGTGCAATGGGTGGACAGCAACTTTGCGCTGCTGCGCAAAAACCTCTCCATGCCCACCTATGGCGACCTGCTGGAGCAGGTGGCGCACACCTGGGAGCAGCTCAAGACGGCATTGGCCACCGGCCAAACCAGTGCGGTGCAAGACAGTGCCGAGGCCCTGCTACTGGGCGCCGAGCGCCTGACCAGCAGCCTGGAGGGCTCGGGCGCAGCGGCCCCCCTGCAGGTGCTGAACCTGGCCGGGCGCCAGCGCATGCTGTCGCAGCGCTTCGCCAAATACGCGCTGCTGGCCGCCGAGGCGGACATGCGCACCGTGCAGCAGGAGTTTGAAGCGGCGCTCACCTACCTCAACGGCCTTCCGCTGAGCACGCCCGACATCCAGGCCGCTCTGGCTGCAGCGGGTGTGGCATGGCTGCAGATGGTGGCCGCGGCCAAAGAGGCGCAGCGCCTGCCGGCGGCCCAGCGCAGTGCGCGGCTGGAGGCGCTGGCAACGGGCAGCGAAACACTGCTGGGCCTGTTCGAGCAGCTCTCGGTTCACTACGAGCGCAGCATGCAAATGCTGATGGGCGAAGCGTGAGCCAAGGGTTAACCCGCACAACTTTGGTGCAGTGCAGTAGCGCTGGGCACTGATATTGCTTATCTTGGTGCATGGCTTTTGACATAGACATTGGCTTTGCATCCCAGGCTGGGCGCAAACCGCTTAACGAAGACTTTTGTGCCGCCATGCTGCCCACACCAGGGCAGGAAGACATGGGCTCCATCGTGGCCATTGCCGATGGCGTGAGTGCCGGCGGCATGGGGCGCGAAGCCGCGCAGACCACGGCCACCAGCGTGGTGCGCGACTACTTTGGCACGCCCGAGACCTGGGACACCACCGTGGCGCTGGACCGCATCATCGCTGCGCAGAATGCCTGGCTGTGTGGCATCAACCGGCGCCGCCAGCCCGCCATGGGCCTGACTACGCTCACCGCCCTGGTGCTGCGCGGCCAGTCGTACACGCTGGCGCATGTGGGCGACACCCGCTGCTACCTGGTGCGCAATGGCCAGGCCACGCAGCTCACGCAGGACCATGTGGTCAACCACCCCGACTTCAAGCACCAGCTGCTGCGCTCGGTGGGGGCGGAAGACCATCTGGTGGTGGACTACGTGCAGGGCGATCTGCAGGTGGGCGATGTGTTCATCCTGCTGACCGATGGTGTGCACGGCGAGGTACCCGAGAAGCGCCTGCCCGAATACGCCGCCCTGCCAGATGCCCGCGAGGCCAGCCAGAAGCTGGTGGACCAGGCCCTGACCCGGGGCAGTGACGACAACGTGTCGGCCATCGTAGTGCGCGTGCGGGGCCTGCTGGACGCCACGCTGACCGATGCCAGCCGCCTGGCCCAGAGCCTGCCGATTCCGCCGCGCCTGAAAGTGGGCGACACGCTGGATGGCCTGGTGGTGAACGCGCTGGTGGCCGACAGCGGCATCAATGTGCTGTACCAGATGCGCGAGCCGGCTACACAGACGCTGTATGCCCTCAAAACCCTGAACACCGCCCGCGCCCATGACCAGGAAGAGCGCGCCATGCTGGCCCACGAGGCCTGGCTGGGCATGCGCATGCAGTCGTCCCGTGGCGCGGACCACCTTGTGGCCGTGCACGCGCGGCTACCGAATGGCCAGGAGCGCTCGGCGTTTTATGTGCTGTACGACTGGCATGGCGGCGAAACCCTGCAGCAGATTCTGGACCGCCAGCAGCGCGTGGGTACCGCGGCGGCCTTGGGCTACGCCATGCAGGCGCTCAAGGCGCTGGCGCGGCTGCACCGCCAGGGTGTGGTGCACCGCGACATCAAACCCGCCAACCTGCACCTGGGCGACGACGGCGTGCTGCGCGTGCTGGACCTGGGCGTGGCCCTCTCCGGGCGCGAGCCCGCGGCCATGCGCGCCCTGCACGCGGGCACCCCAAATTATGTGAACCCGGAGCAATGGGGCTTTCGCAGCAAAGGCGCTCCTGCCAGGGGCGAGGCGGCAGAGGGCGATGGCGCGGGTGAGCAGCTGCCCACTGCCCAGAGCGACCTGTTTGCCCTGGGCGTGACCCTGTACCAGCTGCTCACCGGCAAGCTGCCGTATGGCGAGGTGCTGCCCTACCAGGTGGGCCGCTACTACCGCGACCCCACACCGCCCAGCCGGCACAACCCCGAGGTGCCGATCTGGCTGAACCATGTGGTGCTCAAGGCCGTGGCCCTGGACCAGCGCCAGCGCTTCGAAACAGCGGAAGAATTCCTGCTGGCACTGGAGCGCGGTGCGTCCCGCCCCCTGCAGGCGCTGCATGGCACCCCGCTGATGCAGCGCGACCCCACTGCAGTGTGGAAGCTGGCTACGGGAGTGCTGGCGCTAATCAATCTGCTGCTGGTGTATTGGCTGCTGTTTTTACCGAAATAGGTCGTCGGGTCACTTTTGAATTGCAATTGCAATACAATGACTGCATGAAAACTGCAACCATTCCCCCCATTCGTGTCGCACCCGAATTCAGGATCGAAGTGGAGGGTGTTCTGGAACAAGGCGAATCGCTTTCGGAGTTCGTTGAAAACGCTGTGCGTCAAACAGTTTTGAAGCGTAAGCATCAAGCTGAATTTCTCCGTAGAGGCATTGCTGCAATCGAAGAGACAAAGCGTGATGGGGGCGGTATTGGCGCAGAAGCCGTGGTGGCCAAACTTGAAGCCAAGTTGGCGGCTGCGCGTCGAACCCAGTCTCAGCGCAATTGATGGTCTACACCGTTCAGTTCAGTGCCGCTGCGGATGAAGACCTAGAGAGGTTGTTTGATTTTGTTCTCCAGCGTGAACTGGAAAGTGAATCAGGCGATCTTGAAATTCCCGAGAGGGCGCTACAGGCTATCAAAGATGGTTTGGGCTTTTTGAAATCGTCACCCTTTGCTTGTCGCAAGGTAGGGGACAGTCCTTTTGTTCGCGAGCTCGTGATCAATTTTGGAAGCGCAGGCTATGTCGCGCTATTTGAAATAGTTGGCGACAGCACAGTCATCATTGGTGCAATTCGTCATCAACGCGAAGACGATTACCACTAGGGTCGATCTCTGCTGCTGGTGTATTGGCTGCTGTTTTTGCCAAAATAGGGCTCTAGCCCCCGTGGAATATGCGCGAGTAGCTATTGATTTTGTAGCGAATATGTAGCGCCGCTGTACCTCTTTGCGCTGCCGCAGGAGCCACGCTACCGCTCTGCCACGCCCGTGCGCCCCCTAGAATGCACCCACAACACCAGGGACGACATGAGCCAACTCCTCATCAACGACTACCTCAAGCAGCTCGACCTCATCAAGAAGGTCAGCGGCAGCCAGCGTGAAACCATCGTGCGCGAGGCGTTCAAAGACCTGCTCAAGGCCTGGGGCCGCCAGCACGACCTGATCTTCCTGGCCGAATACCCGCTCAAGACCGCCACCAAAACCAATATCGCCGTGGACGGCGCGCTATTGCACGAGCTGCGCATGCCGCTGGGCTACTGGGAAGCCAAAGACGCCGACGATGACCTGAACGAAGAAGTCAGCAAGAAGTTCAAAAAGGGCTATCCGCAGGACAACATCATCTTCAGCGACGACGCAGTTGCCGTGCTCTGGCAGAACCGCGCCGAAGTCTTGCGCTGCGACATGACCGACACGCAGGCCCTGTCCAAACTGCTCAAGCTGTTCTTCAGCTTCGAGCGGCCCGAGATCGCGGGTTTTCGGGCAGCGGTGGAGCAGTTCAAGACCGACCTGCCCGCCGTGCTGCTGGCGCTGCGCGAGATGATTGAGAAGGAGCACGACAAGAACCCCGGCTTCCGTGCGGCGGAAGACAAGTTCCTGCTGCATGCGCAGGAGGCCATCAACCCCGCGCTGGGCGACGCCGATGTGCGCGAGATGCTGATCCAGCACATCCTGACCGAAGAAATCTTCGCCAAGGTGTTTGACGACAGCGACTTTCACCAGCACAACAACGTGGCGCGCGAGCTGTATGCGCTGGAGGGCGCCTTCTTCACCGGTGCGCTCAAAAAGCAAACACTCAAGGGCCTGGAAACCTACTACGCCGCCATCCGCGCCGCCGCCGCGCAGATCAGCAGCCACGGCGAAAAGCAGACCTTCCTGAAGATCATTTACGAGAACTTCTACAAGGTCTACAACACCAAAGCTGCGGACCGCCTGGGCGTGGTCTACACGCCCAACGAAATCGTGCGCTTCATGATCGACGGGGCCGACTGGCTGTGCGAAAAGCACTTTGGCAAAAACCTGATCGACAAGGACGTGGACATCCTCGACCCAGCCACTGGCACGGGCACCTTCATCTGCGAACTGCTGGAGCACTTTCGCGGCCAGCCCAAAAAACTGGAGCAAAAATACAAGCACGAGCTGCACGCCAACGAAGTGGCCATCCTGCCCTACTACGTGGCCAACCTGAACATTGAATCGACTTACGCCGCCATCACCGGCAAGTACGAAGAGTTCCCCAGCCTGTGCTTTGTGGACACGCTGGACAACGTGGGCCTGCACACCTCGGCCAGGGGCGTCAACGCTGATCTGTTCGGCAGCGTCTCGGAAGAAAACGTGGCGCGTATCAAGCGGCAGAACGGCCGCCGCATCAGCGTCGTCATTGGCAACCCGCCCTACAACGCCAACCAGGCCAATGAGAACGACAACAACAAGAACCGCGAATACCCGGACATCGACAAGCGCATCAAGCAGACCTACATCGCCGAGAGCTCCGCGCAGAAGACCAAGCTTTATGACATGTATGCGCGCTTTTTCCGCTGGGCCAGCGACCGGTTGAACGAGAACGGCGTGCTGGCCTTTGTCACCAACCGGAGTTTTATCGAGAGCCGCACCTTCGATGGTTTCCGCAAGACGGTGGCGAGTGAGTTTGCCGATATCTACGTGGTGGACCTGGGTGGCGATGTGCGCGCCAACCCGAAGTTGAGTGGTACCAAGCACAACGTGTTTGGCATCCAGACCGGCGTAGCCATCAGTTTCATGGTCAAGCGGGCGCAGTCCACCAAGGACAAGAAGCCCGCCCGCGTGTACTACGTGCGCCGGCCGGAGATGGAAACGGCGGAGGAGAAATTGGGTTTTCTGGCCAACCACGCCATGAGTGGGCTGGCGTTTGACGAAGTGCAACCGGATAAGGCGCACAACTGGGTGAACCTGACGAGCAATGATTTCGAGACGCTAATTCCGCTGGCGAGCAAGGACACCAAGGCGGCGAAGACGGCTGGGAAAGAACGGGCGATCTTCAAGTTGTTTTCATTAGGTGTGGTGACGGCTCGGGATGAATGGGTTTACGACGAATCGAAGGATCGCCTTTCGGGGAAGATACAGACCTTGATTGACGCCTATAACGCCGATGGGGCGAAGCTGAAGCACATACATGACCGAAGCAGTCTCGCAGACAAACTTGACACCTCCATCAAATGGAGTCGTGCCACCAAGAGAGACTTAGCCAATGGGGTCACGTATCACTTCGAAGCGGACCGGATCGTTTCAGCGAATTACAGACCGTTTGTGAAGCAACAGCTTTACTTTGACGGGCACCTCAACGAAATGCGGAACATGACTACCCGCCTGTTCGGCGAGGCAGGCGGTGTCACAAACAGTTCCATCGTTCTTACAGACGCAGGTTCTCAGAAACCGTTCATGGTGCAGGTCGTTGACTCGGTGCTGGACTATCACTACGTGGGTGCGGCTGCCGCAGCTGTTGCCATGCCGATTGCCCGAATTGATGATGACGGACAGCGTCACGACAACATCACCGACTGGGCACTCAAACAATTC
>CAUJJV010000187.1 GCA_963205375.1 Pseudomonadota bacterium | reverse complement strand
GAGCATTGCCAAAAGCGAGCTGATTCTGGGCGGACAGAAGAGCGGCAAGTCGCGCCGAGCCGAGCTGCTGGCACGCCAGTGGCTGGCGCAGTCGGCGGACCACCGCGCTGTGTTGATCGCCACGGCCCAGCCCTGGGATGACGAGATGCGCCAGCGTATTGCCCGCCACCAGACCGACCGCGCGGCGCGCGTGCCGGGCATGCAGACGGTGGAAGAGCCGCTGGCGCTGGCCGAAGCCATCCAGGCCCACAGCACCGCCCACACGCTGGTGGTGGTGGATTGCCTGACGCTGTGGCTCACCAACCTGCTGATGCCTGCTGACGCGGCACATTATGAAGAGAATAAGCCTCCAGCCCCCGTGGAAACTGCGCAGATAGCTCCTCTTTTGATAGCAATCGAGCAGGCTGTAGGCCCAGTGGTTCTGGTGGGCAACGAGATTGGCCTGGGCGTGATCCCCATGGGGCGCGAGGTACGCGCCTTTGTGGATGCGCTGGGGCGACTGAACCAGGATGTGGCCGCAGCCTGCCAGCGAGTGACGCTGATGGCTGCCGGACTGCCCTTGACCTTGAAAGAAACAACGTGAACAAGACCTACGGTGGATTCTTTTGCCGGTTATGGCACCTGCCGCGAGGCGGGGCGCCCAGGCGTTTTGCGCAGGTAAAGGAGGAGCCCGTGCAGCGGGCGGGGGACACGGAGCAAAGCGCCTGGGCGTCCCGCCTTCTGGCGGCGCTGGCATTGGTGTTCGGCGTTGTGGGCGGTTCGCACGCCTTGCAGATCGTCGATGACCGCGGCGTGACCGTCACGTTGCCAGCTTCGCCGCAGCGCATCGTCAGCCTGCTGCCCTCGTTGGCAGAGACGGTGTGTGCGCTGGACCGATGCCAGCGGCTGGTGGGGGTGGACCGCTATTCGGTGTACCCGGAGAGCCTGCGCAAGCTGCCCCAGGTGGGTGGTGGGCTGGACCCGAACATCGAAGCCATCGTGGCGTTGCGGCCCGATGTGGTGCTGATGTCCAGGTCGTCGCGTGCTGGTGTGCGGCTGGAATCACTGGGTCTGAAAGTGGTGGCGCTGGAGCCCAAGACCCATGCTGATGTACAGCGCGTGATCCTCAAGGTCGGCCAGTTGCTCGAAGTGCCCGATGCCCAGCGCATCTGGCGCGCCATTGACGCCGGGGTGTCTGCCGCGGCCCAGTCGCTGCCGGCGCATGTGCGCGGCGTGCGGGTGTATTTCGAGGTGAACCAGGGGCCGTATGCGGCCAGCGAGGCGTCGTTCATTGGCGAAACACTAACCCGTCTTGGGGCCAGGAATGTCGTGCCGGGAGCACTGGGACCGTTCCCCAAGCTCAACCCGGAATTCGTGGTACGGGCCAACCCGGACCTGATCATGATTGGACAGCGCAGCGTCGATGCGCTGCAGACCCGCCCGGGCTGGCAGAGCATCCGCGCGCTGCGGGAAAAGCGCGTGTGTGACTTCCCGGCCGACCAGGCCGATGTGCTGGTGCGCCCCGGGCCGCGCATGGCCGAGGCCGCGCGTCTGATGGCCCGCTGCCTGGAAAGCAAGGCACCGGGGGCCAAACCATGACGCAGCCGCGCGCCTGGTGGCTGCTGTGGGCCGGTGTGCTGGGCGCGCTGGCGCTCACCGCCGTGGGCATCTGCGTGGGCAGTGCAGGGTTCGAGAACCTGCTGCAGCCCTTGCTCCATCCGGAGCTGGACCCGGGCCGCTCGGCCATGGCGCAGCAGATCGTCTGGGAAATCCGCCTGCCGCGCACGCTGGGGGCCTGGGCCGCCGGGGCTTTGCTGGGGCTGGCCGGTGCGGTCGCGCAAGGTCTGTTTCGCAATCCGCTGGCTGACCCGTACCTGCTGGGCAGTGCGTCGGGTGCGTCGCTGGGTGTGGCGCTGGCATTGGCTGCGCTGGGCGGCGGTGCCGGCATGCTGGGTGGCAACATGATGAATGGCAGCGTGCCGGTGAGCGTGTTTTCCAGCAGCGTGTGGGTGCGCCTGGGCCTGACCGGTGCAGCTTTTTGCGGTGCGGTGCTGGCGGTGCTGTTGACGCTGGTGCTGTCGCGCGGTGTGGGCCACACACTGCGCCTGCTGCTGGCTGGTGTGGTGGTGGGCGTGGTGCTGGGCGCCATGACGCATCTGGTGTTGCTGTTTTCGCCCGACTCGCTGCAGGCCATGCAGGCCTTCATGCTGGGCTCCACGGCTTTCGTCGGCTGGACCTCGTGTGTGCTGATGGCCGGTGTGTGGTGTGTGTGCGTGCTGGTGGCCTGGCTGCTGGCGCGCGTGCTCGATGGTCTGAGCCTGGGCGATGCCACCGCCGTCAGCCTGGGGTTGCCCATCGTCCCCATGCGTGCCGCACTGGTGGCCGTGCTGGCGTTGGCCACCGGTACCGCCGTGGCCCAGACCGGACTGATTGCGTTTGTGGGACTGGCTGCACCGCACCTGGTGCGCTCGGTGGTCAAGACCACGCATGGCCACCTGATGCTGCTGTCCAGCCTGGTGGGCGGCGTGTTGCTGATGGCGGCCGACACCCTGGCGCGTGGCCTGATTGCGCCGCAGGAACTGCCGGTGGGTGTGCTCACCGCCGTGCTGGGCGGTGGCTACCTGCTGTGGCTGATGCACCGCGGCCAGGCGCACGAAGGAGGGCGGGCATGACCATGCTGACCCGAAATGCTCCTGAAAATATAGCGCTGTCCGCCCATTCCGTGCGGGCCAGCCTTGGAAATGGTCCTGCAAAGACGGCGGTGCTCCACGATGTCTCACTGGACATTGTTGCGGGGCAGTGGACCAGCATCGTCGGCCCCAATGGCGCGGGTAAGTCTACGCTGCTCAAGGTGCTGGCCGGGGTGCTGCACCACGGCGGAACCGTGCGCCTGCTGGGGCGGGACCTGCACCGCATTGCGCACCGCGAACGCGCGCGCCAGCTCGCCTGGCTGGGGCAAAACGAAGCGTCTGCCGATGATTTGACGGTGTGGGACGTGGCGATGTTGGGCCGCCTGCCGCACCAGGACTGGCTGAGCGCACCGAGTGCAGCCGACCATGCGGCCGTGGAACAGGCCCTGCGCGCTACGCAGGCCTGGGACTGGCGTTGTCGCGCGCTGGGTCAGCTCAGCGGCGGCGAGCGCCAGCGCGTGCTGCTGGCACGTGCGCTGGCGGTGCAGGCGCAGGTGCTGCTGATGGACGAGCCGTTGGCCAACCTGGACCCGCCACACCAGGCCGACTGGCTGGCGGTGGTGCAAGCCCTGGTGGCGCAGGGCACCACCGTGGTCAGCGTGCTGCACGAAATCAGCATGGCGCTGCATGCGGACCAGGTGGTCGTCATGGCGCAGG
>CAUJJV010000186.1 GCA_963205375.1 Pseudomonadota bacterium | reverse complement strand
GCAGAACGCCCATCAGCGCATTCAGGAAGGTTGACTTGCCGGCCCCGTTGGGACCAATCACGGTGATCACACTGCCCTTGGGCGCATGCAGGTCAATGGAATGCAGCACCTCGGCACGGCCATAACCAGCCTGCAGGCCTTGGACCGATAAAACGTTTTGGCTCATGGTGGCCTTCCTTCAATGTTCTACACCCAGGTACGCAGCGCGTACTTTGGGGCTTTGCTGCACTTCTTCAGGCGTGCCGTCCATCAGCTTGGTGCCGAACTCCATCACCACGATGTGGTCGGTCACGTCCATCACCAGGTCCATGTCGTGCTCTACCAGCAGAATGCTCATGCCTTCAGATTGCAGTTGGCGCAGCACCTGGATCAGCGCCTGCTTCTCCTTGTGGCGCAGACCGGCTGCCGGCTCATCGAGCAACAGCAGTGCCGGGTCGCTGCACAGAGCGCGGGCGATTTCCAGCAGACGCTGCGGGCCCATGGCCAGGTTGCCCGCCAGCTCGTGCATGGCGTGGCCCATACCGATACGCTCCAGTTGACGCGCAGCTTCGCGCATCAGACTTTGCTCTTCGGCACGGTCCAGACGCAGCATGGACTTCAGCGCGTTGTCGTGTCCCCGCAGTTGCGCGCCCAGTGCCACGTTTTCCAGCACCGTCATTTCCGGAATCATCTTCACGTGCTGGAAGGTCCGGCTCATACCGCGGCGCGCGATTTCGCGTGAAGGCAAACCACTGATGAATTCACCCCGGAACTTGACCGTACCCGAGGTCAGGCCCAGGACGCCAGTGACAAGATTGAACGTGGTCGACTTGCCTGCCCCGTTAGGACCAATCAGGCCCACAATCTGGCCAGCCTGGATCGAGAAGTTGATGTCGTTCACCGCCACCAGACCGCCAAACTCCTTGCGGATACTGTTGACTTCGAGCACCGTATCGCCCTTCGCTGGCTTGGTGCGCTCCGGCAAGGCCGGCGCGCTGTGCCAGTCTTCCTTGCGGTTGGGCTTGGGCAGGTATTTGCCTACCAGCGACCACATGCCGTCAGGCAAGTATTTCAATACCAGTACCAGCACAACGCCGAACACAATCACTTCGTAGCTGCCGCTGGTACCAATCAGCTTGGGCAGGAGCACCTGCAACCAGTCTTCCAGGAGCTTGGTCGCCACGGCACCGCCTATCGCACCCCACACAAAACCCGCACCACCCAACACAGCCATGAACAGGTATTCAATGCCCATCTTCAAACCAAAGGGGGATGGGTTGATCGAGTGCTGGAAGTGCGCAAACAACCAGCCGGAAATGCTGGCAAACAACGCAGCAATCAAAAAGATGCCCACCTTGTGCTGCAACGTGTCCACCCCCATGGCCTCGGCCATCAAGGTGCTCGAACGCATGGCGCGAATGGCACGGCCGGTACGCGAGTCCAGCAGGTTCAATACCGCAAAGGCGCCCAGCAGCACCGCACTCCAGGCCAGTACAAAGAAACTGCGGCCACTGCTGACTTCCCAACTGCCCAGCATCAGGGGCGGAATGCCCAGCATGCCGTCGTACTTGCCCAATGCATCCATATTGCCCATCAGGTAGTACAGCGACAGGCCCCAGGCAATGGTGGCCAACGGCAAATAGTGGCCCGACATGCGCAGCGTGATCCAGCCCACCAGCAGTGCACTGACTGCGGTGATGCCCAACCCGGCAAATACCGTGAGCCACGGTGACCAGCCCATCTGTGTGGTGAGGTAAGCGCTGGTGTAGGCACCAATGCCTACAAATGCAGCCTGACCGAACGACGTCAGGCCACCGATACCGGTGAGCAGCACCAGCCCCAAAACCACCAGGCTGTAGAGCGCAATGTAGTTGAGCTGTGCAATCCAGAATTCCGGCACCGGAGACACTGCGTAGAGCAGCATGAACGCAAACACGGCCACGCGTTGTATGCGCGCGTTGTGCACCCAGTGGGAGAGTTGATCTGTGAATTTCATGTCAATGTTCCTCGTCGTGGCCGCCAGCCACCGAACGCCACAACAGGATGGGTAGCACCAGCGAGAACACCACCACTTCCTTGAACGCACTGGCCCAGAAAGAAGCAAAAGCCTCCACCGTGCCTACAAACAGCGCACCCACCAGCGCCAGGGGGTAGCTGGACAAGCCACCAATCACTGCGGCCACAAAGCCCTTGAGCCCGATCAAAAATCCCGAGTCATAGAAAATGGTGGTGGTGGGACCAATCAACAGCCCCGACAACGCACCAATCAGCGCGGCCATCAGGAACGTGAGCTGCCCCGTGCCATTGCTGGATATACCCATGAGGCGTGCCCCCAGACGGTTAACCGCGGTAGCACGCAGTGCCTTGCCATAGAGCGAACGTTCAAAGAACAGCCACAGCAACACGATGAGTGCAATCGACGCGGCAAAGATGATCAGTGCCTGACCCGAAAACACGACGGGCCCCAGAGGCAAACGCAGGTCCGAGAAGGTGGGGTTACGGAAACCCTCGGCACCGAAAAACAGCAAGCCCAGACCGGTCATGGTGAAGTGCACCCCCACCGAAACGATCAGCAACACCAGAGGCGTAGCAGCCTCGAGCGACTGGTAGGCCAGGCGGTACACCAGCGGGCCAAAGGCGGTGACCAGCGCGACGCTGAGCACGGCCTGGATGCCGATGTGCAAGTTGTGTGGCGCGGCCCATGCCGTCCCACCGGCGATGACGACGGAAGGCAACAGCATTTTCAGCGCCGCCTTGATGGCGCGCGTGGCATTGCGCTGGTGCCGCCACTGGGCCACGCCTTCGACCAGACTGGTCACCACAGCCAGAATCAGCAGCAGCCAGACCGTACCCGGTACCTTGCCGGTTTGCATGATGGCCAGGGTGAGCGCGCCGTAGGCGACAAACTCCCCCTGGGGAATAAAGATGACGCGCGTGACGGCGAATACCAGCACGGTAGCCAGACCCAGCAGGGCGTACACAGCACCATTGGTCAAGCCGTCCAGCAGCAGGATGCTGGCGATCGTTGCGTCCATGGGAGAACCTTTTAAAAAATCAGATGGGGGTTGGGCATGCCCTGCCCGCGGGTGGCGGAGGACTCTTGTACAGAGCCCCCCGCGCGAATGGCGAGGCTGAGGTCTTATTCAACCTTGAATTCGCCGTTGACCACCTTGAGCATCACGCCCGTTTCCAGGGTGTAACCCCAGTGGTCGGTCTTGGACCAGTTCATCACGCCATGGGCGAATACCGTGCGGCCCATGGTTTCGAAAGCATCACGCAATGCAAGGCGGAATTCAGGGGTTCCCGGTTTGGCTTTCTTCAAAGCGAGGGGAACGGCTTTCTCCAGCGCAATCTGTGCATCGTAAGAGTGTCCGGCAAACTGGTTGCGCAAACCAGCACCCACCGCCTTCTCGTACTTCTGCACAAAGTCAATGGCAACCTTCTTGGAAGGGTGGCTGTCAGGCAACTGCTCTGCAATCACTGCAGGACCCGACACCACATAAGTGCCTTCCACGGCCTTTCCGCCCACACGCATCAGGTCCCTGGAAGCGGCCGCGTGGGTTTGGTAAACCTTACCTTTGTAACCGCGTTCCACCAGACCCAGTTGTGGCATGGCCGCACCTGAACCGGAAGCAACCACCAGAATGGCATCGGGGTTGGCGGCCACCAGCTTCAGCGCTTGGGCAGTCACGCCTGTGTCCGTACGGGCGAAACGCTCAACAGCCACAATCTTGATGCCCGCTTTTTCAGCCTGGGGCGTGAGTTCCTTGAGCCACTGCTCACCATAAACGTCGGTGTAGCCCAGGAAACCAATGGTCTTGACACCCTGCTTGACCATGTGCTCCACCACGGCATGGCCCATGACAGTGTTGGACTGGGGCAGACGGAACACCCACTCGTCCTTGCCCGGAGGCAGACCCACGGGCGAGCCCGCCAATTGCACCGTCTTGGCACCGGTTGCCACGTCGGCCATGGCTGCAGCCACAGGCGTCAGGCACGAGCCGATGATGACATCCACCTTGTCATCGGTGGTGAAGCGGCGTGCATTCTGTGCGCCTTTGCCGGGGTCGGACGCGTCGTCCAACACAATCAGATTCACTTTTTCGCCCGCAATGGTGCTGGGGAACAGCTTGAACTGGTTCTGCATGGGGATGCCCAGACCCGAGCCGGGCCCGGTCAGCGACAGACTCACGCCGATGGTGATGTCTGCCAGTGCAGCACCCGATACGGCCAGTGTGGCGGCCATTGCGACGAGGGATTTAACGAGTTTCGTGCAAAGTCTCCTTTAGTAGTAGTTGGAACGGGAACAGGAATTAAATCAGGGTGAGTCAAGAACACAAGGCCTTGATGTCGGCCGGCACGGGAATGGATTTGATGCGGTCAGGATTCTCGGGCAGGCGTACGCAAAACGCACGCACCTCGGTGCCTTCGCACAGCACATCGTCGCCGCGTTTGACCACGTGGCGGTGCACAAATACCTTGTCGCGCCACTCCTGCACGCTGGTGTGGATTTGCAGGGTTTCGCCATAGGTGGCGGGTCGCATGAATTTGGTGTTGATCTCCAGCAGCGGCGTACCGATGATGCCGGTGGTCTTCACCAGCTCGCGCCAGGTGGGCACACCACATTTCACGAAGAAATTCAGCGAAGCTGCATCCATCCATTTGGAAAAATTGGGAAAGAAAACGATGCCTGCAGGATCGCAGTCACCAAACATCACTTCCACTTCGTACACAACGGTTTTACTCATGCTCATCTCTCAGCGGGGGGCCATGCGCAGTGCGCCATCCAGACGGATCACCTCGCCATTGAGGTGGCCGTTGGTCACGATGTGGACAGCAAGCTGCGCAAACTCTTCGGGCTTGCCCAGACGCTGCGGAAACGGAATGCTGGCCGCCAGCGACTGCTGCACCGGTTCGGGCAAAGTGCGCATCAGCGGTGTGGCAAAGAGCCCCGGAGCGATGGTGCACACGCGGATACCGTGCTGTGCCAGATCGCGTGCCATGGGCAGGGTCATGCCGGCCACGCCTGCCTTGGACGCACTGTAGGCCTGCTGACCGACCTGGCCGTCAAACGCAGCCACCGAAGCAGTGAACACCATGGCACCGCGCTCACCATCTTCCATCGGGTCCAGCTTGGCGCAGGCAGCAGCAAACAGGCGCGCCACGTTGTAGGTGCCAATCAGGTTGACGTTGATCACCTTGGCAAAGTCTTCCAGTGGTGCGGCATTGCCATCCTTGCCCACCACGCGCTTGGCACTGCCGATGCCGGCAATCTGCATGAGGATGCGGGCCGGGCCGTGGGCAGCTTGCGCCTCAGTGATCGCGCTTTGCACGCTGTCCGGGCTGGTCACATCGCACTGCATGGCAATGCCACCAATGTCGCTGGCCACCTTCTGCGCGGCCGCCAGATTCACGTCGAGTATGGCGACCTTGGCACCCAACCGGGCCAATTCCCGTGCGGTGGCCTCGCCCAGACCGGAACCACCGCCGGTTACCAATGCTGCTTGTCCTTGAACATTCATCGCTCTTTCCTTTTGCTATTATTTTGATAGCTATCTACGCAATTGATACGGGGGCTAGGGCCCGATTTAGCTCGCAAGCGGGTTCTCCAGCAAGAGGGCAATCCCTTGCCCGCCACCGATGCAGGCACTGGACACACCGTAGCGCAGCCCACTGCGCTGCAGCTCGCGCGCCAGCGTGAGCGTCAAACGCACGCCAGTCGCAGCCAAGGGGTGACCCAGGGCGATCGCGCCGCCATTGACGTTGAGCTTGCTCAGATCCAGACCCAGTTCGCGGCCGACCGACAGGGTTTGGGCGCCCTGCGCCTCGTTGATCTCAAAGCGCCCGATCGCGTCGAGTTGCAGACCCGCGCGCTCCAGCAACAGCTTGATCGCTGGCGCAGGTCCAATGCCCATGATTTCGGGCGGTACACCCACCACGGCGGCAGCTACCACACGGGCCAGCGGCTTCTTGCCTTCGGCACGTGCATAGGCACCGGAGGCCACAATGGCTGCTGCGGCCGCATCCACCAGTGCCGAACTGTTGCCACCGGTCTGCACGCCACCGGCGTGCACTGCACGCAGCTTGGCCAGCACTTCCACCGGCGAGATGCGGGCGTGGGTGTCCTTGTCGACTTCGGTGATCTTGCCCTGCAGCTTGATGCCACGGGTCGCATAGCCTTCCAGTTCAAACTTCTCGGTCACCACCGGGGAAATTTCACCCGCCAGAAAACCACTCTCCTGCGCCGCCACCGCCTTGGCGAACGAGGCGGAGGCAAACACATCCACCTCTTCGCGGGTGATGCCGTATTTCTTGGCCAGGTTCTCTGCCGTCTGAATCATGTTGATGCCGCAGGCGGAGTCGTTCAGGGCCTCCCACAGGAAGTCCTTGAACTCCACGGGTGAGCCCAGCTTGAAGCCGGTGCGGTGGGTGAAGGCCGCAATCGGGTTGCGGGTCATGTTCTCCGAACCCACCACCAACGCCACGTCGGCACAACCGCTCTGGATCTGCTCTCCCGCCTGGCGGAAAAGCTCGAAGCCGGTGCCGCAGATACGCTGCGTCATCAGCGCGGGCACCGACTGTGGCACACCGGCATACATGCCGATGTGGCGCGGCAGCATGAACTGCTCATAGTCGCCGGGGGCCATATTGCCGGTCAGCACCGTGTTGATGTGCTCGGGCGACACGCCGGCCTTGGTCAGTGCCGCTTTGGCTGCCTTGATGCCCAGATCGGTGGGGGAAATGTGGCCCAGAGCGCCGCAGTAGTCCACCATGGGGGTACGCATGCCGTCGAGCATCCAGATGTCATCGAATGCGTTGAAAAAACCTTTGGAAGCCATGTCAATGTCCTTCTGCTTGCGTGAATCGGGTGTTATTGGGGTTGGAGCGTATGGGGCAGCGTGCCTTCGTGCAGCGCATCCACCATGGCAGCCCGGCAGGCCAGTACGGCGCGCTGGTTGATGGAGCCCTTGTCGGTCACTTCGCCCCGGTCCAGCGAGGGCGGCTCCACCAGCAGGCACAGCTTGGCAATGCGGTTGGCACTGCCGGTGGCCGTCGCAGCCAGCGTGTTCAGCAGCTTCTGGAAATGCGCGACCACGGGTGCGGAAGTCAGCACCTGGTCCATACCCGCATCCGCCGGCAGACCGCTCAGATTGCGGCAACCCAGCACATTGGGGAACACCATGGCTCCGACTTCGTGCATGTTCAGGCCGGTAATCACCACATCCTGAATGCAGGGAGCGCCAGCGGCAATGATCTTGCCGCGCAGCGGGCCGACGCTGACAAAGGTGCCGGTGGCGAGCTTGAAGTCCTCGGCAATGCGGCCATCGAACTTCAGGCCCAGATGGATGTTGGTTTCGTCAATCCATTTGACCGCATCACCCGTGCAGAAAAAACCTTCGCTGTCAAAGTGTGCGGCGGTCTCCTCGGGTGCACGCCAGTAGCCTTGGGTGATGTTGGGGCCGCGATAGCGCACCTCCAACTTGCCCTCACTGGGTACCAGCTTGAGTTCGAGGCCGGGGGCCGGCAGACCCAGATCGCCAGAGCGGACATCGGGGTTGGTTACAAAAATTCCAAAGGGTCCAGACTCGGTCATGCCCAGGCCGGTACCCATCACGATGCGCTGGCCAATCTCGGCCTCTTCGCTCTCGAAAAGGCTGTCCCAAATCGGCTGCGCCAGAGCAGCACCGGCATAAAAGAACATGCGCGCCTGGGACAGAAAGTTCTTCCGCAGCGCCAGATCCGTCTTCATCGCGCTGGCGATCGCTTCAAAGCCCGTAGGCACATTGAAATACACCGTGGGCGCAATCTCGCGCAGATTGCGCAACGTTTCCCCGATCAGCGCGGGCACGGGCTTGCCATCGTCGATGTACATCGTGCCGCCGTTGTAGACCACCAAGCCGAAATTGTGGTTGCCGCCAAAGGTGTGGTTCCAGGGCAGCCAGTCCACCAGCACCGGGGGCTGCTCGGCCAGCACCGGCATGCTCTGGCGCATTTGCTGCTGGTTGGTACACCACATGCGCTGGGTGTTGATCACCGCCTTGGGCAGTTTGGTGGATCCGCTGGTAAACAGAAACTTGGCAATCGTGTCCGGCCCGGTGGCTGCAACGGCTGCATCCACTGCGGACGTTGCCACAGTGGCAGAGAGGTCAGCAAACGATGTGCTCGCACGCCCTTCCATGCTGCCGTTGGAAAAGACCACTTCCACATCGGGCGCCACCACCGACTGGATCGCCTTGGCGTAGCGGCTGGCGTCGCTGGCAAACACCAGACCTGGGGTCAGCGTGTTGTAGACATGGCGCAGCTTGGAGTAATCGGTGCTGATGGTGTAATACGCGGGCGACGCCGGACACCACGGCACACCGGCGAGCAGACAACCCAAAGACAGCAGGGCGTGGTCCAGATCGTTCTCGCTCAGAATCAGCACAGGCCGCTCTGCACTCAACCCGCGATTCACAATCGCCTGGGCAATGCTGCGCGCGCCGGCCAGCGCCTGCGCGTAGCTGATGCGACGCCAGTCCCCCTTGGTTCCGTCGGCATTGCGGGTACGCTGAGCCATCCAGATGCGGTCCGGCGCAGTGGTGGCCTAGTGCACCAGCCGGTCGGTCATGCATTCGGCGTTTGGCTCCAGTGGCTGCTCGGCGCGAAGGTATTGCACCCCGCCCTCGCCGGCGGTGAGGACACCCCGGGTCACCCCGAAGTGCAATGGCCGGTAATTGTGTGTTGTTGTCATTTGTCTTGTCTCCTGCGCTGATCGTTGTCAGGCTTTTTTGACTTTGGCGGCCTTGCCATCCAGAAAGGCCTTCACGCGCTCCTTGGCTTCCGGTGCACTTTGGGCAATGGCGGCCATCATGGCTTCGGTGAAGAAGCCCTGGTCTGCAGGCTGCTCGGCAATGCGTGGCAGCGCGTGCATCAGCGCGTAGTTGGTTAGCGGCGCGTTGGTGGCGATGCGCTGGGCCAGCTCAAACGCCTTGTCAAAGGCGGTACCGGTGGGCACCAGGTACTGCGCCATGCCTATGCGCTCGCCATCCTGGGCGTTGTACACGCGGCCAGTCAGCATCATGTCGGTCATGCGGGCTGTACCGATCAGGCGCGGAATACGCACCGCGCCGCCGCCACCCACAAAAATGCCACGGGTTCCTTCTGGCAATGCATAAAAAGTGGATTCGTCGGCCACGCGGATATGGCAGGCGCTGGCCAGTTCCAGGCCACCACCCACCACTGCGCCGTGCAGTGCGGCAATCACCGGCACCGGTCCGTATTGCACCCGCTCCAATGCCGCATGCCACATGCGGGAATGGTGCAGGCCCTGGCCCGCATCGCGCTCCTTGAGCTCGGACAGATCCAGACCAGAGCAGAAGTGCTCGCCCTCGCCATCAATCACCGCTGCACGCACGGTATCGGGCAGGTTTTCAAAGATGTTGCGGATGGAAATAATGAGCGCATCGTTGAGCGCATTGCGCTTTTTTCCGCGCGTCAGGCGAATAACGGCAACCTCCTGGTTGTCGCCGCATATTTCGAGTTGGATGTCTTTGGATGGCATAGCGGGTTTCCTCAATTTGGTCGAATTATGGTTATAAAAAATAACCAATTCAACCCACCCAGCCGCTTATTTTCTAGGTGTTTACCCGGCCATCACGCGCGCGCGAGCACGCCGCTCCAGCCACTGGAGCAGACACTAACCAAAGGAAAATCAGGGGTTGGCCGGACGCTCGGGAACCACAGGCGGCGTATCGCTCGTCTGCAAGTCGTTGTCTTTGGCGAAGTTGATGCAGAAGTCCCACGCCATCACGTCGTAGTCGCGCAGATCGCTGTGGACGATGACGCACTTCACTGGACCAAACGACCGGGGAATGCACCATGGCGAATAACCCAGATGGCTGCCTGGCTGAGGCCCACCCGGGCGAAACTGACTCATCACGCCGGCAAGGCGTTCGGCCCAGTCGCTGGGGCGAAAGGTCTTGCCCTGGTGTGTCAGCCCCAGGATGTAGATCTCTTTGGAAGGTGAGGAGGCCATCAGTTGGAAGTTAGTCGCAGCGTCTGGTCGGAAGCAGCCTGTTGGGCTGCTGCGCCGCAGCATGGGCCGGATTCTATCTGAGACAAGCCTCCAATTTACTGACACCCGCGGCGGTGGGGATACTCCTCAGCCGAACTTCAGAAACATCTTGCTGTAAGGCCCCTTGATCTTTCCGATGGCTGCCTTTACAGCTACTGGGTCCTGTGCCAGCAGGGCTGCCTTCAACTCAGCCACAGATTGCTGCACAACTTTCAGGGCAGCCACAAACTCCGGGTCGGAAGCCTTTGACGCCGGTGCCTGTGTACCCAACTGTGCTGCCAGGTATTCCAGCACACCGACCTGCGCGGTCAACTGCAGCAATCCCTTGGGTTGGTCGAACAGCTTTGCGCCTTCTACCAGCACGTGCTCCATCTGTGCGTGGTAGGCATTCATGTGGTCACTGAACACAACGATGTTGTTACGCTGCCGCATTTCTGCCATGACGTCGCGCGCACGCTCCAGGGTTTCGTGGGCGGCGGCCAACTGGTTCCTGCCTATCTCTTCGGCCGCCTTGGCGTACACCGCAGTCACTTCGGACAGCGAGGCCGCGAACCGGGTGTCGCGGTCGTAGGGAGCAGCAGGCTTGCTGCCAAACTGCTTCACGATCTGTGCCCAGGATGTCTGGGCCTGGGTGACTGCCTGTTGCGACTCGGCGACTGATCCACTGTTGGTTTTGAACAGTGCTGCACGGTAGGGGCCATACGCTTGCTGCATGGCATCGGTCACCGGATCGGCCGCCCAAGCAGGCAGGCCAGTAGCCAGCGACATGGCTGCCAACAAGGAACACGCAATGGGGCGAAAGAATGCTGTCATGGAAGGGAATTTCTATATAAGTGACTGGCGAAGTTTAATCTTCAAACCACCCCGTCGACAAGCCGCCAGACCTGAACACGGAGGGTGCGCCGGCGATGGCCCTAAAATTACCTTTCAACGGCCCAACCTGCAAAGCCATTGCGTTGGGCCGACTTGTTTTTGTGCAACCCCTGGAGCTTCACATGACCGCCGCCACGCCAGCCACCACGCCGTCTTCACCCCACGTGATGAACACCTATGGCCGCCTGCCCATTGCCATGTCGCACGGTCAGGGTTGCCGCGTGTGGGACACCTATGGCAGGGAGTATTTGGATGCATTGGGTGGCATTGCGGTCAACACCCTGGGCCACAACCACCCCAAACTGGTGCCGGCACTGCAGGACCAGATCGCCAAGCTGATCCACACCTCCAACTACTACCACGTGCCCAACCAGGAAGTGCTGGCCCAGATGCTGGTGGAACGCTCCGGCATGACCAATGTGTTCTTCTGCTCCACCGGACTGGAAGCCAACGAAGCCGCGCTCAAGCTGGCCCGCAAGTTCGGTCACGACAAGGGCATCGAACGCCCCGAGATCGTGGTCTACGAAAAGGCTTTCCATGGCCGCAGCATTGCCACATTGAGCGCCACCGGCAACCCCAAGGTGCAGGCCGGCTTTGGCCCCCTGGTGGAAGGTTTCATCCGCGTGCCGATCAACAATATCGAGCAGCTCAAGGCCGCCACTGCCAACAACCCCAATGTGGTGGCGGTGTTCTTTGAAGCCATCCAGGGCGAAGGGGGCGTGAACCCCATGCACATGGACTACCTGCGTGACGTGCGCGCCCTGTGCGACGAACGTGACTGGCTACTGATGATTGACGAGGTGCAGTGCGGCATGGGCCGCACCGGCAAGTGGTTTGCCCACCAATGGGCGGGTATCAAGCCGGACGTCATGCCTCTGGCCAAGGGCTTGGGCTCGGGAGTGCCGATTGGCGCCGTGGTAGCCGGCCCACGTGCTGCCAACATCTTCCAGCCCGGCAACCACGGCACCACGTTTGGTGGCAACCCACTGGCCACCCGCGCCGGAGTGGAAACCATCCGCATCATGGAAGAAGACGGCCTGCTGGCCAACGCGGCGAAAGTGGGAGCCCACCTCAAGACGGGCCTGGCTGCTGCCCTGCAAGCCGAGATCGCCAGTGGCGGCGTGAAAGAAATTCGTGGCATGGGCCTGATGCTGGGCATTGACCTCTCGAAACCCTGTGGTGCCCTGGTGCAGCAGGCAGCCGACAAAGGCCTGCTGATCAGCGTGACCGCCGACAGCGTGGTGCGCCTGGTGCCCCCGCTGATCCTGAGCGCGACCGAGGCCGACCAGATCGTGGCCATCCTGTGCCCGCTGATTTCCGC
>CAUJJV010000185.1 GCA_963205375.1 Pseudomonadota bacterium | reverse complement strand
CTGATCCGCCGTGAGACCGACCGGGGCATTCTCGTGGTGTGTGACGTCCGGCTCAGGCAGATGGGTTATGCCAAGAAACTGCTGGCAGCTTTGCCACCCATGCGCAGGTTGGATAGCAAAGATCAGTGGTTGGAAGCCCTGACGGACCTCACCAGACCTTCCACCATGGATCCGCAGCGGTTTTCGAACCCTTGGTGAGGAATTCGGACTGCGGGTAGTTGGCTTCAAGTACACGTCTGGAGTCATCACGCAATTGCGTCATGCCCAAGGCGTCATATGACTTGTACAGAATAAACAGCGCTTCTTCCATGGCGGGGACATCGCGGTAGTCCGTCACGGTGACCTGCGCACGGTTGATCGCAGCGAGGTAGGCACCCTTCTTGTAATAGTAGCGGGCGACGTAGACTTCATACTGGGCCAGCGAGTTCACGATGTAGTTCATCCGCTTGCGTGCGTCTTCGGCATAGCGCGAGTCGGGAAACCTGCCGACCAGTTCCTTGAAGGCTTCGAAGGATTCCTTGGCTGCCTTTTGGTCCCGCTCTGCAAGGTCCTGCCGGGTCACGCTGGAAAACATGCCAAGGTCATCGTTGAAATTGATGATGCCCTTGAGGTACAGCGCGTAGTCCATTGCCGGGCTGGCGGGGTGGAGTTTCATGAATCGGTCCAGCGTTGCAATGGCTTGTGCCGGCTCGGATGACTTGTAATGGGCGTAGGCTTTGTCGAGCTGTGCCTGTTGCGCCAGCGGCGTGCCTGCAGCCCGGGCTTCGAGCTTTTCCAGCAGCGGAACGGCTTTTTCCCATTGCCCGGAGCCCATTTCATCTTTGGCTTCTGCATACAGCGTATTGGGGCTCATCCCGGCAGTCTTGTCGATCGGTTCTGTCGAGCAAGCTGGCAATAGGAGGGTAGTGGTCGCCAGTACGCAGGCATAAACGACCGATAATTTGACACGCAACATTGTGGGAAACCCTCTTGAACCAGACCGCCGCGATTATATCGATCACCCCTGCAGACGCAGATGCAGAAGAAGGCGAAGTATCCGTATCTGAAGCCGAGTTGCGTGTCGGGACGGTTTCCGAAGCTTTGCATGGCCAGCGGCTGGACCGCGCGCTCGTCGACATGGCGTCCGAGTTTTCACGCAGTTATCTGCAGCAGTTAATTGAGGCGGGAGCCGTCACGCTTAACGGTAAACCGCTGACCAAGGCATCGCAGCGTGTCAAAGCGGGCGACAACCTGAGTATTGAGTTGCGGCCCACGCCGCAAAGCCAGGCGTTTCGGCCAGAGCCCATTCCCTTGCAGGTTGTGTATGCAGATGCCCACATTCTGGTGATTGATAAGCCAGCGGGGCTGGTGGTGCATCCCGCGCCTGGCAACTGGAGCGGAACGCTTTTAAATGCGTTGCTTTCGTATGACAGTGAAAGCAGCACCATACCCAGGGCCGGAATCGTGCACCGGCTGGACAAGGACACCAGCGGGCTGATGGTGGTGGCGCGCAGCCGCAGGGCCATGGATGCGCTGGTGCAGGCCATTGCCGCCAGGCAGGTCAGCCGCCAGTACCTGGCACTGGGACACAAGCCGTGGTCCGGGCGGTCTGAGGTCACCGTGGATGCACCTATCGGGCGTGACCCGCGCAACCGGTTACGCATGGCCGTGGTTGACCTGCAAAGCACCGCTGGCAAGACAGCGAAGACGGATTTCGTTCACCTCGGGAGCGCAGGCGGCTTTTGCTTTGTCCGCTGCATTCTGCACACCGGACGCACCCACCAGATCCGGGTCCACATGGCAAGTCTGGGGCATCCGCTGGTGGCCGACACGGTGTACGGAGGATCGGTGGTTCCATTGATGGGCAGGCAGGCACTGCACGCCTGTCGCCTGGCGTTTGTGCACCCCGTGACCGGGGCAGACCTGGTCTTTGAATCACCTCTCCCTCCGGATTTTGCGGGACTCGTGGGCAGTCTGGGGCTCAGTTACAATGCTCCAAAGCGGCTTTCAAGCCCCTGAATTACCCCGGCGCGTTGCCATGGGTAGGCACAGCATGCTTCTCATGCCAGATGCCCTCCAAATGCAATCATTTGATTTCTCACCTTCCTGGGTGGTGTTTGCGGAAAAAGTCTCACTATGAATTTGGCGGATGCAAAGCGGATCCTTGAGACCGCATTGATTTGCTCGCAGCAACCATTACCGGTGCGCGATATGCGCACCTTATTCAATGAGTCGCTGGGTGTTGACACGCTCAAGACACTGCTGGAGGACATCAGGAACGACTGGGCAGGGCGGGGCGTCGAGCTGGTCGGTGTGGCGTCAGGATGGCGGTTCCAGAGTCGCCCGGAAATGCGGGAATACCTGGACCGGCTTCATCCGGAAAAACCCCCGCGGTACACGCGGGCGACGCTGGAAACACTGGCCATCATTGCCTATCGCCAGCCCGTGACCCGGGGGGATATGGAAGACATCCGGGGCGTGACCATCAGCTCGCTGTTAATCAAGCAACTGGAGGACCGGGGCTGGGTGGAAGTCATCGGTCACCGGGAGGCGCCCGGGCGTCCGGCGTTGTTTGCCACGACGCGCCAGTTTCTGGATGACCTTGGGCTCGAATCCCTGGACCAGTTGCCGTTGCTGGAGTCACCGTCCCAGGCAACAGAAGTATTCGGGTCGTTTGCTGAAGCCATCAGCGAAGGGCCAATATCTGCAGGAGACGAGCCTGCAGGTGATGCAGTGGAGTTGCAGATGGACATGCCCCTTGAAGTCTCTGAGTCAGACGCTACGCTACCCCTAAATGGATCTACAGAATGAACGACAACACGCCACAAGAAAACACGCCTGATGAGGTTGGTGTGCCTGCGGAGATGCCGGCAGTGGAGCTGGCTGTTTCAGAGGGCATTCGGGACGCCAGAGGCCTTGTGGCCGGGCAACCGGGCGATGCCAATCGTTTCGGAGACATCATTTCGGGCCAGTTTGATGCGGACGAAGAGATCCCTGATCTGGCTCCGCCCAAGCGGGTGCTGGCCCCCATGGCCGAGACACCGAAGCTGCACAAGGTGCTTGCACAGGCGGGAATGGGCTCACGGCTCGAAATGGAGCAGTTGATTCTGGAAGGGCGTATTTCCGTCAACAACGAACCTGCGCACATTGGCCAGCGGATCCAGTTCGGAGACAGCATCAAGGTCAATGGCAAGCCCATTCGTGTGCGCATCGATCCACCGCCGGCCCGCGTGATTGCGTACCACAAGCCAGTTGGCGAGGTGGTTACCCATGATGACCCGCAAAACCGGCCAACCGTGTTTCGGCGCCTGCCAAAGCTTCAAAACGGCAAATGGCAGTCCGTTGGGCGGCTGGATTTGAATACCGAAGGTTTGCTGTTGTTTACCAGTTCAGGAGAGCTTGCGAACAACCTGATGCATCCCCGTTTTGGCCTGGAGCGTGAATACGCGGTGCGGGTTCTCGGGGCGTTGAACAAAGAGGAAAAGCAGACATTACTGGACGGCGTGACTCTGGACGATGGCGTTGCCCAGTTTGGCTCCATCGAAGAGGGCGGTGGAGAGGGATCCAACTGCTGGTATCGCGTGACCATCTCCGAAGGGCGTAACCGTGAAGTTCGACGTATGTTTGAGGCCGTCGGCCATGCGGTAAGCCGTCTGATCCGCATACGGTACGGTGCCATGTTGTTGCCTCGGGGCCTGAAACGTGGAGCTTGGATGGAGCTCGACGATGCCGATATCCGCTCCTTGGTGCAGGCTGCAGGAGGCAAGAGGCTGCCTGCCGCTGCTGGTGAGGCAGGTCCGGAAGGCCAGCGGCCGCGTGAGAACAGGCGCGGTGGCCGCACCGGTGGGCCTCGCGGCAATGGCGGCCAACGCCCCGCCGGCCCATCGAACGATAGCGGTCAGGCACCACAGGGGCGCTCCCGCACCAAGCCGGGCAACCGCGGTGGTGCTGAACGGAGTGCCGACCGGCAGGCAGGAGGCGCCCAGCCAGACCCCATGAAGACCGCTTTTGGCTATATCGGTGCGGACAGCTTTACGCGCCAGCGCCAGGATGCCGGTCAAAGGAACCGCAGCGGTGGTGGGGGAACGCGACGCAATGGGCGCAGCCGATAGACAGAATGCTAAAATTAGCGGCTTTGTCCAATGAGGGGCAAAAACATTTTCTTCTTAAGTTCAGGAACTATCCAGCATGACAATCGAACGCACTCTTTCCATCATCAAACCAGATGCCGTCGCCAAAAACGTGATCGGTCAGATCTACGCCCGTTTTGAAGCTGCTGGTCTCAAAGTTGTGGCTGCACGCATGGCGCATCTGTCCCGTGGCGAAGCTGAAGCGTTCTACGCTGTGCACAAAGCACGTCCTTTCTTCAAGGACCTGGTGGACTTCATGATTTCCGGTCCCGTCATGATCCAGGCGCTGGAAGGTGAAAACGCCATTCTGAAGAACCGTGACCTGATGGGTGCGACTGACCCCAAGAAAGCTGCTCCCGGAACGATCCGTGCGGATTTCGCTGACAGCATTGACGCCAACGCGGTGCACGGATCTGATGCTGCTGAAACGGCTGCGGTTGAAGTGGCATTCTTCTTCCCGGGCATGAACGTTTACTCGCGTTAATCATGCAATGACGGCCAATCTGCTCGATTACGACCTCGAGGGTTTGGCCTCTTTCTGCGAGCGGCTGGGGGAAAAGCGTTTTCGCGCAACCCAGCTGTTTCGCTGGATCCATCAAAAAGGGGCGGCCCAGTTTGATGACATGAGTGATCTCGCCAAGTCCTTGCGCGAGAAGCTCAAGACCTCAGCCCGAATCCAGGCGCCCCAGGTCATCTCCCAACATATTTCCTCCGATGGCACCATTAAGTGGTTGTTTGATGTCGGCGGTGGCAATGCCGTTGAGACGGTTTTTATTCCTGAAGATGACCGCGGAACATTGTGCGTGTCGTCCCAGGCTGGCTGTGC
>CAUJJV010000184.1 GCA_963205375.1 Pseudomonadota bacterium | reverse complement strand
GGGCGCGCTCAAAGTCCGGTCCATTTCATTCCTACAAACAGGGTGCGTCCAGGGTTGGCATAGCCCTTGGCGGTTTCGTAAGCCTTGTCGCCCAGATTGTCCAACCGGACCAGCAGCTCGGTTTGTGGCGCGATGGACCGGCTCGCCCCCACATTCAGCAGGCCATACCCTGGCAACAGGGTTTTATTTGGCGCATCGTCAAAGCGATCACCCGACAGCAACACGTCGGCTTTCCAGTTCCAGCCCTGCCACGAGGTCTCAGCACCCAGCTTCAACACCGTCTGCGCCCGGCGAGCCAACCGGTTACCGTTGTCGGCATCGACCGGATCCTGCAAATCCAGGGACGCGTTCCAAAGGGTAGAACCCCAACGGCTCTCGCCGCTGAGCGTCACCCCTTGTAACGTGGCTTTGGCCGTGTTGGCATAACAACCAAACGAACTAACACATGCACCCGCAGCACCAAAGGCAATCAAATTGGTTATCTGGTTGTTGTAAGCCACCACCGACAAGGTCTGTGTCTCATAACGATAGGTCACCCCCAGTTCCCGGTTAAAGGATTCCTCAGGCTTCAAACCGGCGAAACCATAGTCACTGAAGCGCTGGTACAGGGTCGGAGAGCGGAAGCCCGTGCCCATCGATGCCGACAGCCGCCACTGCGGCGACCATTTGTAGCCATAGGCCAGGGTCTCGGTCGTGTGGTCGCCAAAATCACTGTCATGATCAAGGCGGACATTGGCTTGCCAGCTGTGGGCATCCATCTGGCTGCCGTAGCCCAGTGCCAGGGCGTCCTGATTGCGCTTCGTGTTTTTGGGGGTAGTGCCTGAGTTGGTCAAGGCATCGCGGCGCCCCTCCAGCCCCACCGTCCAGATGGCATCGCGCCAGCGCAACGTGTTGTTCCACAACGCGGTTTGAAGGGTGGTTTCGGTGTCATAGCTTGGCACGGCCCCAGGACTGGGCAAGGTCTGATAGTGATCCAGTGCCTGCGTCACGCCAACCGTCGAAGACCAGACATCCGACCACTTGGCATTCCAGTTCAGCCCCAACGCATTGAGTTTTTGTACGGTGCGGTTGTCTTTGGCGTAATTGATATTGCTCTTGGTTGTGGTGCTGTCGTAACCAGCATCCGTATCGGTGTACACCCAGGTACCCTCCAGCTTGTGCCCGGCGACCAGATTGCGCCCGAGGCGAAGAGTTGCGGTTTCTCTTGTATAGCCATCGTTGTCGGGGTTGGCTGCTGGCTGTATGTTGTAGCCATCGCTGGTCTCGCGTCCCAATGACAACGCGTACCTCCATCCTTCATGCGCCCCCAACAAACCTGCGGTGGCGGTACGGGTGCCGTAGGTCCCCAAGCCCAAACCCACACTGGGCTGAATCCCAGACTGACCATTCTTCGTAAACACCTGGATCACACCCGCGATGGCGTCCGAGCCATAAATTGCTGCGGCGGGGCCGCGCAGGATTTCGATGCGCTCGATCTGCTGGGCAGGAATCGACTGGCAGGTCGCCCCGCCACTGCCGTTCTGGGTATCGAGGCGGATGCCGTCGATCATGACCACAGTGTGATTCGTGTTGCCACCTCGAAGATACAGGCTGGTTGTCCCCAGGGGACCACCATTGCGCACCATTTCAATGCCAGGCGCATGCACCAACACATCCGCCAGCGAAACTGCCCCACTGCGTTCGATGACATCGGCATCGATCACCGTCACATCGGCCAGCACATGGGTCAGCGACTGCTCGACCCGCGTCGCCGTCACCACCACCTCGGCCAAAGTTGCTACAGCCTGGCTTTGCGCCAGAGCCGGAAAAGCGGCAAACACGGCCAACGCAGACGCGCACAGGCGCACGGGTACGCGTTTGCGCATTGAAAAAGCAAAAGATTTCATAGTAGGAAAAGAACCAACAAATTACCCTCACTGTCTTCCCCGACAGTGCATGGGCGATTGGCCGCACGCAAGCGTGCAACCACCGTATTGGCCGGTATCCGGGCTGGTGGATGCAACCTCCATCGCCTTCCCAAGCGCGTGTTCAGAACGCTCAGTGGCCTTGATGGAAGCGGAGCACAGGGGCTCGTCCACTTACCGTTGCGGGGGCAGCGCAGGTTAGGTTGGCTGGTGACAGCGTCTCCCTCCTGCTTCCCGTTGAACTGCGGTGTGTGAACCACACCGCGAGCACCAACCCGCGCATTTTACGTTGTCCGGGCTTGCGTAAACCCTACAATGCAGGATCTATGTCGAACCAGACCCAAATCGACCAAATCGCCGAGCGCGTGGAGCGCCTGCTGGTGCGCCATGCCGAGTTGCAGCGCACCAACGCACTCCTGAGCAGCCAGGTCGAGGCACTCACCCAGGAGCGTGACTCCCTGAAATCCCGGTTGGGTGCCGCACGGGCACGCGTGGATGCCCTGCTGGAACGGCTACCCGAACCCACCGCTGCACACAAAGAACCATCATGAAACAGCTTGAAGTTCAGATCATGGGCCAGAGCTACCTGCTGGGCTGCCCCGAAGGTGGCGACACCCGTTTGCTCGAAGCGGTCGAGCGCGTGGACACCGCCATGTGCAAGATACGCGACGCAGGCAAGGTACGGGCGCGTGACCGCATTGCAGTGCTGGCCGCACTGAACCTGGCTTTTGACCTGTCTGATCGGCCTGCCGTGGCAGTCGCCGCCAGTGCTGCGGCACCCGCCGGTGCGGCCATCGCCACAGAGCCGGTGGGCGATCCCGACCTGCTGCTGACCTCGCTGCTGGAGCGTCTGGACGAGGCTCTGGGCGAAGACGGCCGGTTGCTTTAATCTATCCCGCAGCAACCCGCGCAGCGGTGGAGCGTGGGGGCTACAATGCTTTTGTCTGCAGTGCATGCCGGGCTTTATATTTCCTTGAACCAATGCTCTTAGAGCCCGGGCCTGGAACATTGTCCTGCCAGCGTGATCATCTCGCGTCAGATGAACCCAAGGCTTGCACTGACCTAGCCCACCTGAACCCCGGTTCAGGATGCCGGTCCGGTGGCACTGCAGACACCTTATTCTCCCCACACCCTCTCCCCCATGCTTGATCCCGTCCTGATCCTCGAACTTGCGGCCCTGGGCCTGTGCACCGGTTACCTTGCAGGCCTGCTGGGCATTGGCGGGGGCATGCTGATCGGCCCATTCATGACGCTGATCATGTCGACACAGGGCGTGTCAGCCGATCTGGCAGTCAAGATGGCGATTGCCACCTCCATGGCCACCATCATCTTCACCTCGGTTTCCAGCGTGCGCGCCCACCACAAGCGCGGCGCGGTGCGCTGGGACATTGTCAAGGGACTGGCGCCCGGCATCGTCCTGGGCGGCGCCATCGGCAGCATGGGTATCTTTGCGGTGCTCAAGGGCACTACGCTGGCATTGATCTTCGCGGCATTCATCAGCTTCTCGGCCACCCAGATGTACCTGGACAAGAAACCCAAGCCGGGACGCGACATGCCCGGCACACTGGGTCAACTGGGAGCGGGCGGCATCATCGGTCTGATCTCGGGTCTGGTCGGCGCTGGTGGCGGTTTCATCAGCGTCCCCTTCATGGTGGCGTGCAATGTGGCCATCATCAATGCGGTGGCCACCAGTGCGGCGCTCGGTTTTCCTATCGCCCTGGCCAATGCTGCGGGCTATGCCATCAGCGGGCATGGTCTGGCAGGCCTGCCGGCCTGGTCGCTGGGCTACATCTGGCTGCCGGCCCTGGCCGTGATTGCCGCCTGCAGCGTGACCACCGCGCCGCTGGGCGCCAAGATGGCCCACAGCCTGCCGGTGGCCAAGCTCAAGCGGGTGTTTGCCCTGGTGCTGTACTGTCTGGCCGCCTACATGCTCTGGAAAGGCCTGCACGGCTAGCGTCCGGCAAGGCTGCTAAACCACGTGCAGGCGACTACGCGTCGGACTTAGGGGCTTCGGGTTCTGTCGACCCGGATTGTGGCGCCAGAGGCGCCTCCACCTGCTCAAAGTAGTAGGTAATGCGCTGGCGCGGCGCCAGGTAGTCGAGCGACGCCTGCGGCAGTGCCGAAGGCTTGAGGCTGCGCCGAATCCCCAGAAAAGGCATTTGCTCCAGGTCTACGATCAGGGCTTCATGCCGTGGCACACCCGGCTCGTATACAAGGATGCGGGGCTTGAGTGGCCGCGAAGAATTGACGGACACCACGATGGCATAGCGGTCATCGATCAACTGCACCACCGAACCCGGGGGGTAGACACCCATCATGCGGATAAAGGCACTGAGTGCAACCGAGTCAAACCGCGTTTTCATCTGGGCAAAGATCAGCGCGAGCGACTCGTGCGGCGTCAGAGCTGTGGCGACGCGGCTGGGGTTGCACAGGTTGTCATAGCGGTTGACCAGCGCCAGAATGCGCGCGGCTGGCGACATGGACTCCGACTTGACCCGTGCCGGAAAGCCGGTGCCATCGGCCAGTTCATGGTGCTGTGCAATCGCCAGCAAGGCCGCACGCGAGAGACTCATGCCTTTGCCGAGCAGCACGCTCTGTGCCACGTGGTCCTGGTACAGCTTGTACTCCGCCGAGGAAAAATTATCCTCAAACCAGCGGACCCGCTCGGGCAACTGGATCTTGCCCATGTCGTGCAGATAGGCCGCAGTCCCCAGGTCCTGCAGCGCATCGCGCGGCATACCCATGGCCTTGCCCAGCAGCAGCGACACGATGGTCACGTTGACCGGATGCATCGCGGATTTGTCGCCCGCGCTCTCGGACAGCAGGCGGATGATGGACTCCCCTTCGCCCAGCATGTCCTGCAACAGGCCGGCCACCATGCTGTGCGCCTGCTCGGCCGCCTCTTTGGGATGGGAATGCACCTGCTCCACGGTCTTGCGGTACAGGCGCGTGGCTTCATTGAACCTCTTTTCACAGACAGTCAGGCTGCGCTGCTGTGCGGCCAGCAAGTCGGCCCGCTCCTGGCGCGCCTGGGCTTCCCGCCGCTGCGCCTCTTCCCGCTCTCCTGCCTGCGATGCCGCCTGGGCCGCACCTGGAGTCTGCGCCGCCTCAGTAGCTGTCAGTTCGCTACGCGACGGAACCCAGCGGATGCGGGCCTGGCCGAGGCCGCGGATGGTGTCGATCTGCTTTTCCGAAATAATCCTGAAACTGCCGGTGGGAAACGGATGGGCCAGCCAGCCAACATCGAGCTCCACATACATGCCAATGCGCAGGAACCGAACCTCTATCAGCTCGGATGCTTCTCTGGGGGTACTCAAAACCGCAACTCCGGAATCTCGGTCAACAATTGAACATGCTCCACCACACGGTGGACATCACTGGCCGAGCACAGGGCTGTGCCGGTGCTCGACAGTGCCGCGCTGCCGGCCGCCACGGCGTAGGCAAAAGCCCGTTCCACGGGATGCCCGTGTGACAGCGCCCACACCATGCCAGCCACAAAGCTGTCGCCCGCCCCCACGGCACTGACCACCTGCACCGGTAGCGGTGGTGCAAACAGAACACTCTGTGCCGTGACCAGCATGGCACCCCGGTCGCCCAGCGACACGGCAACCACCTCGGCGCGGCGGTCCGCAATCCAGGCCAAGGCCGCCTCTCGCACTGCACCCAGGTCGGCCAGTGGCAGGCTGGTCAGCTCGCGCATTTCGCGCAAACTGGGTTTCACCATGTACACACCTTGAGCCAGTGCAGCGGCAACGGCAGGGCCGGAACCATCCACCACCATGCGAGCACCCCAACCCTGTGCCACCTGGGCCAGTTGGGCATAAAAGTCGGTAGTAACGCCAGGCGGCAGACTGCCGCTGCCGACCACCAGTTTGGGAGGCGCCTGGCGCGCCAGCGTTGCCATCAGGGTCTGGATTTCATCGGGATGGATGTCTGGTCCCGGCAGGACAAAGCGGAACTCCTGCCCGCTGGCCGATTCCAGGACTGTAAAACTCTCGCGGGTATGGCCGGCAATGGTCACCGGCACGCAGGGCACGCCTTCCTGCTCCAGCAGCAGGGACAGCATCTGACCGGAGGGTCCACCCAGGAGGCACACCGCCTGACACTCTGCACCCAGGCGGTGCAGCACGCGGGCTACATTGATACCGCCTCCACCGGGATGGCGCTGCACCGCATCGCAGCGCAGCTTGCTGGTGGGCCGGACGTTCTGCGTGATGGCAGACACATCCAGTGCGGGATTTAAGGTGACAGTAAGGATGTCGCTCATTGGGGTGCAAGGTTATCACCTTCCAAAGCGAAAAACCCCGCAAACCGTGACAGTTTGCGGGGTGGATGCAACACCTCGGCACAAATGCCGTGAGTGGATCAGCCCATGTGCAGGCCGCCGTTCACGGAGAAGTCAGCGCCTGTGGCGTAACCGCCTTCTTCAGACGCCAGCCACGCAATGATGGAGGCGATTTCGCTGGGTTGGCCCAGGCGCTTGACGGGCACGGTGGCCACGATCTTGGCCAGTACGTCTTCGCGGATGGCGTTGACCATGTCGGTGCCGATGTAGCCCGGGCTGACCGTGTTGACGGTCACACCCTTGGTCGCCAGCTCTTGCGCCAGGGCCATGGAGAAACCGTGCATGCCGGCTTTGGCGGCCGAGTAGTTGGTTTGACCGGCCTGGCCCTTCTCGCCATTGACCGAAGAGATGTTGATGATGCGGCCCCAGCCTTTTTCAACCATGTCGGCAACCACTTGCTTGGTCACATTGAACATGGAGTTCAGGTTGGTTTCGATCACGGCATCCCAGTCTTCGCGACTCATCTTCAGGAACATGCGGTCACGGGTGATACCGGCGTTGTTCACCAGCACATCGATGGTGCCGTGCTCGGCCTTGGTCTTGGTAAATGCTTCCACCGTGGAATCCCAGTCACCGACGTTTCCAGCGGACGCATAGAAGGTATAGCCCAGGGCAGCTTGCTCTGCAATCCACTTGACATGGTCACGGGTAGGGCCGCAGCCTGCAATCACTTTAAAACCTTCCTTGTGCAGACGCTGGCAAATGGCGGTACCGATGCCACCCATGCCACCGGTGACGTATGCGACTTTTTGACCCATTCTGATTCTCCTCGTTTGATTTACTTGCTACAAAAACAGTAGCTACCAGCGCCCATTATCCGGGGGCTGGAAGCCAAAAACATGCTTAACGCTCGATGGTGAGGGCCACGCCCATGCCACCGCCGATACACAGACTGGCAATACCCTTCTTCGCATCGCGGCGCTGCATCTCGTGCAGCAGCGTGACCAGAATGCGGCAACCGGACGCACCGATGGGGTGGCCAATGGCGATGGCACCGCCGTTGACGTTGACCTTGCTGGTATCCCAGCCCATGGCGTTGTTCACGGCGCAGGCCTGGGCAGCAAAGGCTTCGTTGATTTCCAGCAGGTCCAGGTCCTGGGCCTTCCAGCCGGCTCGGGCCAGGGCTTTTTGCGACGCAGGCACTGGGCCCATACCCATCATGGCGGGGTCGAGGCCGCTGGTGGCAAAACTGGCAATGCGGCCCAGGGGCTTGAGGCCCAGGGCAGCGGCTTTCTTGGCTGTCATGACCATGACGGCGGCAGCGCCGTCGTTGATGCCCGAGGCGTTACCAGCAGTCACACCACCGGCCTTGTCGAAGGCGGGGCGCAGACCGGCCAGTACTTCGGCGTTGGACTTGCGATTGATGAACTCGTCAGCGGCAAACACGATCGGATCGCCCTTTTTCTGCGCAATGCTGAACGGCACGATTTCGTCGACGAAACGGCCGGCGTCCTGCGCGGCAGCCGCCTTCTGCTGGCTGGCCAGGGCCAGTGCGTCCTGCATGTCGCGGGTGATGCCGTGGGCCTTGGCCACGTTCTCGGCGGTGATGCCCATGTGGTACTGGTTGTAGACGTCCCACAGACCATCCACGATCATGGAGTCGATCATCTTCCAGTCGCCCATGCGCTGGCCATCACGGCTGCCCAGCAGCACGTGGGGTGATGCGCTCATGTTTTCCTGGCCGCCAGCGATCACGATGTCGCTGTCGCCATAGGCCACCGCCTGGGCTGCCAGCATGACGGCTTTCAGACCTGAGCCGCACACGGCATTGATGGTCAGCGCGGGTGTTTCCTTGGCGATGCCGCTCTTGATCAGCGATTGGCGCGCCGGATTCTGGCCCACGCCCGCAGCGAGTACCTGACCCAGGATCACTTCACCGATCTGGTCTGCGCCCAGTTTGGTGCGCTCCAGCAGGCCCTTGATGACGGCCGCGCCGAGTTCAGTAGCGGGTGTCTTGGCCAGGGTGCCGCCGAACTTGCCGACGGCAGTGCGGGCTGCTGCAACGATAACGATGTCTTCCATGTCTGTCTCCTTCAGTGTCGATATGTGAAATTACGCTTTGGCCTTGACGTAGCGGCCGGGAGCCGCTTCGATGGCCTTGTATTTGCCTTTGCCGTAGGTCTTGGGCGCTGCAATTTGCTTGCCAGCGTGGCCCTTGAGCCACTGCGACCAGTCAGTCCACCAGCTTCCGGGGTACTCCACCGCACCCTTGAGCCACTCGGCCTGGGTCTTGGGCAACTTGCCATCGGCACGAATCCAGTGGCTGCGCTTGTTCTTGGCCGGTGGGTTGATGACGCCGGCGATGTGGCCAGACGCTCCCATCACAAAACGCTTTTTGCCCGGCAGAACCTGGGTCGATGCGTAGGACGCATTGATCGGCACGATGTGGTCTTCGCGGGAGCCATAGATGTACACCGGCGTGTCCACCAAACGCATGTCCACCTTTTCGCCACACACCGTGGCCTTGCCCGGCTTGATGAGGTTGTTCTCCAGGTAGGTGTTGCGCAGGTACCAGGCGTAGTACGGGCCAGGCAGATTGGTACTGTCCGAGTTCCAGTACAGCAGGTCGAACGGCGGAGGTGTTTCGCCCTTGAGGTAGTTGCCCACCACGTAGTTCCACACCAGATCGTTGGGCCGCAGGAAGCTGAAAGTGGACGCCAGGTCCTGCCCTTTCATCATGCCGCCCTTGCCCATTTCCTTCTCGCGGTACTGCACAAAGGCCTCGTCGATGAACACGTCCAGGATGCCGGTGTCGGTAAAGTCCAGCAGTGTGGTCAGCAGGGTGGCGCTGTCTACAGGTTTCTCGCCCCGCGCGGCCAGTACAGCCAGGGCTGTGCTCAGCATGGTGCCGCCGACGCAGAAGCCCAGGGCATTGATGGTCTTGGCCCCGGAAATCTCCCGGGTGACGGCGATCGCCTTGATGACCGCGTCTTCAATGTAGTTGTCCCAGGTCTTGGTCGACAGCGTGGCGTCGGGGTTGCGCCAGCTCACCACAAAGGTGCGGTGGCCCTGCGCCACGGCATAGCGCACCAGCGAGTTGTCGGGCTGCAGGTCCAGGATGTAGAACTTGTTGATGCAGGGCGGCACCATCAAAAAAGGCTTTTCATAAACCTTGGCCGTGAGCGGCTTGTACTCGATAAGCTGGAACAGCTCGTTCTCGAACACCACCGCACCTTCGGTCGTGGCCACGTTCTTGCCTACTTCGAACAGGCTCTCGTCGGTCATGGATACATGGCCCTGCTGCAGGTCATGCATCAGGTTCTTCATGCCCTTGGCAATGCTCTCGCCCTTGGTCTCGATGGCCTTTTTCTGGGCTTCGGCATTGAACGCCATGAAGTTGCTCGGCGCTGCAGCCGCCATCCACTGCTCGATGGCAAAGCGGATGCGGTTGCGCGTCTTGGGATCGGCATCCACTGCCTCTGCCAGGCCCATCATGGTGCGGGCATTGAGCAGGTACACCGCTGCGGCATAGGCGGCCACCGGGTTATCCCCCCAGGCGGCATCGGCAAAGCGCTTGTCACTTTTGGTGTCGGGTGGCGTCATGCCGCTGTTGAACAGGGCAAGGGCCTCCTGCATGTATTGCTGCTGCAATTCCTGCAGTTTCTCGGGGGCAAAATGGATCTCGGGCAGCTTCTTTCCCATGGAAGGCATACTGGCTCCCGCGCTGCCGATGTCCATGGTCTGAAAGGACTGTATGGCCTTGCCCCAGCTCTCGGACATGGACTGCTGAAACTGCTGGGACGCCTGCGTCCAGAAATCGTTGGGAGTTTGCGTCGTCACGTCGTCGCCTCGTTATTAGTGAATCTAGTTTACTCTCGAAGTATCTCAGCCCAAGCCCTACGATATCCTGACATACCCCTAGTCAAAATCACCATGTACATCATTCCCATTGCCTGGATTTACGTCGCCTTCATGATGGCCGCAGCAGAAGCCACCAACACCAACGGATCCGTATTGGGAGCGATCATCACCTTTGTGTTGTATGGGATGCTGCCCGTGGGGTTAATGCTGTACTTCATGGGCACCCCGGCACGCAAACGCAGAATCCGGGAGCGTGAAGCCGCCGAGCGGCTGGCTTCACTCCAGCCAGATGCAGGCGGCCTGCCGCCCACTGACGCGGTCCCGCCGGTGGGAAAAGAACCGTGAGGGGTTAGTCACGGTGCACCACGCCGCCGTGCTGTCGTTGCCGTAGATGCCTGTCACGCCCAGAGCCTGCAGGCGCTGGCGGGCCAGACCAGCCAGGTCCGCAAGCCATTTACCCTGACCCAGCGGTCGAAAACACTGATCAGCCTCAGGCGACACGGCCACAAATACCGTCCGAACTTCGTCGCCTACTTCAAACGCTTCCGGGCCAATGCACGGCCCCAACCACGCTATTATTTCAGTAGCGCCCTGCGCATATTCCACGGGGACTAGAGGCCTAAAAGGCTCTAAAGATGCCTCCAGAATGCCTTTGCCATCCGTGCCCACCAGCCCGCGCCAGCCCGCGTGGGCCGCTGCGACCCGGCGCCCCTGGGTGTCACACAACAACACCGGCAGGCAATCTGCCACCATCACTACGCAAGCCAGACCAGTCTGGTCGGTCCAGGCACCGTCGGCTTCATAACCATCGGCCGTGTCAGAGGACAGTGCAACCATGTGCGCCCCGTGGACCTGATTGAGAAACACAGGACGCGTGCCCATCGCGGTCTGCAACACGGTGCGGTTGTGCTGCACGCTGTCAGGCGCGTCCCCCACGTGGGTGCCAAGATTCAGGCTGTTCCAGGGTGCTTCCGATTTACCACCCTGGCGGGTGGTGCACACAGCTTTGACCCGCGCCGGCGCTGGCCATTGGGGAACCAGCCAGTCCACGCCGGCGGGCAGATGCAAGCCCCCCATGGCTAGGCGACGAAATCCGGGCAGCTGGAGGGCTGCGCATCCTGGAAGGCCTGCAGCTGCATGCAAGCTTCAAAAGCAGCCATGGTGCGTGGCAGCCCGTCCAGATTTACATGGAACCGCTGCGCGTTGAAGATTTGGGGCACCAGGAGACAGTCCGCCATGGTGGGCGATGCGCCCCAGCAGTAGACCGACGGCGGCTGCCCGGCTGCGCTGCGCAAGGCATCCTGCGCCAGCAACTGCCGTTCGAACGCTTCAAGCCCCCCGCGAACCCAGTGGCGGTACCAGGTGTTCTTGGTGTCCTCGTCCACCTTGAGCTCGCGGCTGAGGTACTTGAGCACGCGCAGGTTGTTCAGTGGATGGATCTCGCAGGCCACCGACTGCGCCAGTGCGCGCACCTGCGCGCGGCCCAGTGGGTCTTCGGGCAGCAAAGGCGGCTCCGGGCGGGTTTCGTCCAGGTATTCGATGATGGCCATGGACTGCGAGAGGCGGTGGCCGTCGATCTCCAGCAATGGCACCAGCACCTCGGGCGACTGGGAACGGTAGGCGTCCAGCAGGTGGTCACCCTGCGCCAGATTGACCGCAAGGTACTGGTAGGGCAAGCCCTTGAGGGCCAGGGCGATACGCACCCGAAACGAGGCGGACGAGCGGAAGTAGTTATGCAGCTTCATGCCGCCAAGGATAAACGTTTGGCGTAAAAAGTGGAGATGCGCCAACCCCGTTAACATTCAGCGATTGGACGGGGAGAACACCCCGTGGAAATCACCGACTGGAGCCCGCATGATTCTTGAACTCGCCGACATCCGCATCCACCCCGGCCAGAATGCCGCATTTGATGAGGCCATCACGCGCGGCCTGCGCGACGTGATCAGCCAGGCCAAAGGGTTTCGGGGCTACAAGGTGAACCGCGGTATCGAAAGCCCCGAGCGCTACATCCTGCAGATATTCTGGGACACGCTGGAGGACCACACTGTGGGCTTCCGGCAGTCGGACGCGTTCACGCAGTGGCGTGCCATCGTGGGCCCGTTCTTTGCGGTTCCGCCCGTTGTGGAGCACTTCGACCTCCTGACCAAGTCGGTCTGATCCCACCTGACTGGAGTACACGCATGTCTTTTGTCTTTGCACCACCTCCCACCGTATCCATCCCTGTGGTGGGCCAGCAGGATCGCTTTCCGGTACACCGCATTTACTGCGTGGGCCGAAACTACGAAGAGCACGCCAGAGAGATGGGTTTTACCGGCCGTGAACCCCCATTCTTTTTCATGAAACCGGCCGATGCGGTGGTCGTCGCGGATGCAGGCCAGACAGCAAGGGTGCCCTACCCCACCCTGACCACCAACCTGCACCACGAGATTGAACTGGTGGTGGCCATCGGCAAAGGCGGCAGCAACATCCAGGCAGCGGATGCGCACCAGCACATCTATGGCTATGCCGTCGGTCTGGACATGACACGCCGCGACTTGCAAAACGACATGAAAAAACAGGGCCGCCCCTGGTGCATCGGCAAGGCCTTTGACCACTCGGCCCCGATCGGCCCCATCACGCCAGCGGCACAGGTGCCCGGTATCGCCCAGGCGGAGATCTCCTTGCAGGTCAATGGACAGGATCGTCAGCACAGCCATGTGTCCAAGCTGATCTGGAACATAACCGAAACCATCGAACAGCTCTCTGCCGCCTGGACACTGCAACCCGGCGACCTGATCTTCACCGGCACGCCCGAGGGTGTAGCCGCCGTCGTGCGCGGTGATGTGCTGGCGGGCAGTGTGGATGGTCTGCAAGCCATTCGTGTCGAGCTGATCTAACCGCACACCAACTTCACTCATGCTGCGTCATCCCATCAAACATTGCCGTCAGTGCGGCACGGCCGTAACCTACCGTGTGCCCGACGACGGAGACACCAAGGAACGCGCCGTGTGTCCATCGTGCTCCACCATCCACTACGAGAACCCGCTCAACGTGGTGGGCACCGTGCCGCATTGGGGCGACAAGGTGCTGCTGTGCAAGCGCAACATCGAACCCCGCTGGGGCAAGTGGACGCTGCCCGCGGGGTTCATGGAACTGAACGAAACCACCGCCGAGGGCGCGGCCCGCGAGACCGACGAGGAGGCTGGCGCCCAGTTTGAAATGCAGGGGCTCTTCACCCTGCTCAATGTGGCGCGCGTCGGACAGGTGCACCTGTTTTACCGTGCGCGACTGACCAGTGACCAGTTCAACCCGGGCCACGAAACCATCGAAGCCCGGCTTTTTGCAGAAGACGAAATCCCCTGGGATGAAATTGCGTTTCGCACCGTCAAGGAGACGCTGGAGCGTTACTTTGCGGACCGCCTCACGGGTGATTTTGGCGTGCACACCGTAGACATCGTCTAACACGCATGCTCCCCTGCTATGTCGTGCTGGACCTGGAGACCACGGGTGGCAATGCATCCCAGGACCGCATCACCGAAATCGCCGCTGTGCGCATGGAGGATGGTCAGGAGGTTGCCCGCTGGAGCACGCTGGTCCATCCTGGCGTACCTATTCCGCCTTTCATCCAGAGCCTGACCGGCATCACCGACGCCATGGTCGCTGACGCGCCAGACTTCGCGGAAGTGGCACCCGAGCTGATCCGGATACTCGATGGCGCCGTGCTGGTGGCCCACAACGTGCGCTTTGACCACGGCTTCGTGCAGAACGAACTGGCCCGGCTGGACATGGCATTGAAGACCAAAACACTGTGCACCGTCCGCCTGTCGCGCAAGCTATATCCGCAACACAAGGGCCACGGACTGGACGCACTGCTGCTTCGCCATGGACTGCACACCGAAACCCGGCACCGGGCCATGGGCGATGTGGAGGTCGTACTGGCCTGGCTGCGGGTGGTGACCGCAGAGCTGGGCCTGGATCAGGTGCGACACGAGGCACAGGTGCTGCTGCAAGGAGGCACGAGCCTGCCACCGCATCTGGAAACTTCGATCTCTGACATACCGGAGACCGTCGGTGTCTACCTGTTTTACGGTGAAGGCACACGGCCGCTGTACGTCGGTAAAGGCGTCCATCTGCGCACGCGGGTCATGTCGCACTTCCAGTCGGCGAACAAAGTCGCCAGGGAAATGCGCCTCCTGCAGGGAGTTCGCCGGGTGGAGTGGCGTGAGACGGCGGGCGAACTGGGTGCCCAACTGCTGAAATCCCGTCTGGTCAAGGAGCTGCAACCCGTCTACAACCGCAAGTTGCGCCGCCACGAAATGCCAGCGCTGCCATCCTGGCCATACTCTGGTCCTGTGGCCATCCGTGAACACGATGCGACATCCGGACGCACCGATATTCATGTGTTTGACCGCTGGTGCCATCTGGCCACCGTGCAGGACCCTGCAGCGCTGGACGAAGCACTGCAAGCGCGCCAATCGCTGGTGTTCGATCTGGACACCTACCGGATTCTGCTCAAACGCCTGACGCAGCCTGCCGGGCGTGATCCATCGGTTTTCAGTCTGAACCGCACGGAATTGACCCCAGACGCCTGGGTAGATCAGCCAAACTGATCTTTGTCAATCAGGGGCAAGGATGTTCCCGAAATCCGGATCGCCGTGCGAGAATGTAAAAAAGTGTTAGAGGCGGTTATGAGAATCAAGGTTGTCGTACTGGGGGGGGTCTTGGCTTGCGCTGCGTTGGCAAGCATGGCCATGACGTTGGGCAGGGCACGCGGTGCCGCTTGGATTGGGCAACCGCTCTCTTTATCGGTACCGGTTCAGGTAGAACCCGGGCAGACTGCGGCTACGCTGTGCGCCGAAGCCGATGTATTCCATGCCGAGAACAAGCTCGAATCCAGCCGGGTGACGGTTGCCGTGGAACCTACTGCGCAGCCGGAAACATTCAATCTGCGCATCACGTCATCCGCCCTCATCGACGAGCCGGTCGTGACGGTCTACCTCCGGGCAGGATGTGCCCAAAAGACGACACGCCGCTATGTTCTTCTGGCCGACTATCCGTCAGAAACCCTGGCTCCGACAGCACCTACTCCGGTGGAAGTGGTGCCGGCAAAACCGGTCGCGGTTCCAGCAGTGGAACCTGCCACGCCCGCTCCTGCCAGCAGCAACACCACGGCGGCACCTGCAAAAGCACCCGCGGGCACAGTGACAGCCAGCAAGACGGGTACTACACCGCAAGCGGCCAAACCAGCTCCAGCCAAAGCCACACCCGCAGCCCCTAAACCGGCTATCAGCACAACAGCAAAGCCAGCATCCGCACCAGCAGCAAAAACTGCGGAATCTGCCCGCCCGCGGCTCAAGCTGGACCCACTTGAAAACCTCGCCGAACGCATCAAGACACTGGAAGCCACAACATCATCGGTCCCTCTGGAGGACATGGTTCGCGACTCCCAACGTATTCAGCAACTGCAAAACGATGTCAAGACCCTGCTGGATCAGGCTGCCAAGAACGAAGCCAGTCTGCTACTCATGCGTGAACGACTGGAGCGGGCCGAAGCCGAACGTGTGTCATCCCTGGTGATCTGGGTACTGGGCGCGCTGGTCCTTATTTGCCTTGCAGCCATCGCTGCGCTCTGGAACCGCCGCACTGCCGCAGCACCCAGCGCCTGGCAGCAAAGCATTCAGGAAGCCCCTTACACCGTTGCCCAGTCGGCCCAGGAAACCACGCAATTCAAAGTCGAGCAACCCGCAGCCGTGGTCACCCCTGTTGCCGCCAAGGACGAAACCGCTCCCAACTCCACGATTCTGATGCCTGTCGCACCCAGCACGATGGATGTGGATGTCAATCTGATGGATATGGACTCCGACTTCAGTCGGCTCATTGCCACCCCGTCAGCCGCACATCCCCCAACGCAATTGATGGAGTACCCAAACTCCCGATTTCAGGACACCCGGACGCTCCACCGCGATTTCAATTCGGACAGTTTGACCGACGTACGGCAGCAGGCAGAGTTCTTCGAGAAACTCGGTAAGGTAGACCAGGCCATAGACGTGCTGGAACAGCGCATCCGCCTCAACAGCAAAGAAGCACCGCTGCTGTACCTCGACCTGCTGGGCATTGCACATGGTCACGATCTCAAAACAGACTTCCGTCAGTTCCGGGATGAGTTTGAGCAGCTGTTCAATGTCAGCGCCCCGGAGTTTGCCTTGTTCCGTGACGAAGGGCGTAGCCTGGAATCCTATGCATCCCTGATGCAGCACATCTGCAAACTCTGGCCCACCGCCGGCGTGCTCGATGTGATTGAGACCTGCATAGTGCGCGATCCGTGGGAGAAAAATGCGGACCCATTTGACATCGGCGCCTTCCGCGACCTGATCCTGCTGCACGGCGTGGCATCAAGGCGACTGCGAGACGATAGCGCAGCCCGGGGACTGGGTGACGCTGACTCCCAGCATGTCGATATCGACATGTAGGAAAAGCCCCCAGACAATCGATTTGATCTTTACGATTTATGTGAGTTGGCTATGCACGCAGTCACTCTGGAGGAGTGCTTTGAGCATAGGGAGCGATTTCTCCGCCAGCTCCCCACATGGATCGACAAGGATGCACTGCTGGGGTATGCGCTGAAAACTGAGTTCACCATCCGCAGAAGCATTCACCACCATGTCCTGATCCTGTTGGATGGCTCAAAGCTTTGCAACGCAGAGGTAATCTGCCACATGCTGGGCTATCAGGCGGGCAGGAGGCGGTTTTGCATTGCAAGTCAGTCAGCATCTTCAATCCTCTATCCCCAAAACTCGCGAAAGGGGGAACAGCAATAAAAAAAGGGGGAACATGTCGGTTGTTCCCCCGCATGTTCCCCCACCTTGGGTTGACGTACTTTGGTGTTGTGTCATCACCAGCGGTTACTTACACCGGATGGATTTCAGGGTTACCGGACTCGACTACAAATGTGGCTGCGGTTGATATCGCAGGATCAGATTTGGCGATGTTGTCTACAACCCGGTATCTAACTTCGATCCGTGCTTTTGAAATATCAACGGTTCCGTACCCACATCTGCCTGCATCCGCGTAAACGGCATGCTTGTTAGCAGGTTTGATGAAATCAACACCCTTTGGGTAATAGGAACTCTGAGTGATACCTGTTCCAACGAATTCACTGGCTATGGTCCGTACATTGCTATCCAAGTCGCGTCCCGGCACGTTGCAGGCCCAGTTCTCATGCAGATCCCCACCAATAAATACGGGACCTGAAACCTTGTATTGCTGCAATGCCGCGACGAGGCGATCTCGTGCAGCGGGGTAACCATCCCAGCCATCGTTCCACAATTTGTAGTCCCCGTTCCAGGGAATGCGGCGTGGCGAAAACATGGTCGTTTGCACAAGGAAATTCCAGACCTGTCCTTCGCCAGGGGTTTGCTTCGCCAAATTGGAATTCAGCCAGTCCTCCTGCTCCTTCCCGAGCATCGTTCGTTTTGTGTCCTTCAGAATCTCGCAACTGTCAGGATTGATCATTCCGCCGACACCAGAACAGGCCTGATCATCGCGATACTGTCGGCAATCAAGCATATGAAAATTGATCAGCTTGCCAAACTGTGCACGCTGGTAAATCCGTAACTCTTCGCCGCCTTTGGTTAAGCCTTGCACGCCACGTATCAACGACGAAAGTCGCATGGGCATGTGCTCATAGTAGGCTTGGTACGCAACGTTGCGTTGTCCGGTTTTTCCCCAGCTCGATTCGCCCTTCAGGTTGGCGCCAGCATAGTCATTGAACACTTCGTGGTCATCCCAGATGGTCAACCAGGGCAACGCTGCGTGGCACTGGCTCAAGGCCGGTTCCCTCTTATGCAGTTCGTACAGGAAGCGATAGTCAGCTAGACTCCCTGCAGCCCTGAGCCCCTTCGGAAATCGTTCGGAGGGCCATGCACCGCCATCGTAGATGTAGTCGCCCAAGAACAGCACCAGATCGACATCTTCTTCCATCAAGCGCCTGTAAGCACCAAACCCACCAGTCTCCAACCGCTGGCAGGACGCGAATGCGATGCGCAATCGATCCACATCGATTTCTGCGAGCGGGAAGGTTCGCGTACGTCCGATCGGACTTACCGCGTCATTCACCATGAATCGATAGAAGTAGAACCTGTCCGGCTCCAACCCATCGACTTCCACATGTACGCTGTGCGCCAAGGTTGGGATAGCTTGTGTAGTTCCCCGTCGAACAAGCTGGGTGAATTTGTCGTCTCGGGCCACCTCCCATTTGACGTCAAGAATCTTGTCTGCCCAATCGCTATTGAATGGGTTGTGTGGGACAAGGCGCGTCCAGAGCACGATACCGGTTGGTGTTGGTGTTCCGCTTGCTATACCCAATACAAAGGGATACTCGGTCATGGCTACTTGCGCCCATACGCCGCCAACCAAGGTACCACTCACGCTAGCGGTCAGATACCGCAACCAATCTCTACGGTGTATACCTATCATGGCCACTACCTTGGCTGTAATTCAAATGACTTGAGTTCAGCCTTGTATTGCGAGAAATTGGCCGTATCCTGGTTGTTGCGCTCAAGGTTCTCCTGCTTTACGAAAAAGCCTACCTTTGGGGCGTACCATGCCCGTGTTTGATAGCGGCTACTTGTGCTGGCCTTGGGATCAATGAAGCGTCCGTTTGCAACGATTTCGAAAGTATCGAACTCCCCTGCTGGAACGCTAGTTTTTTGCATTGGAAAGACTTCAACTGTGCCTTCCATCTTGATCATGCGACCGCTTTCAATTTGCAATCTCTCGATCGCGAACTCTCTTTTGCCTGCCGTTAATGGAAATTGAAATAATCCAAGGTTTGGGATATAGCGCAGTTTTCCCGATTCGACGATGTTCAAATTGCCATCGCGTGATTCAGCCATCTTTGTCTCAGTTCCCGAACTCTTTGTAATCACTTCAAGCCTTATGAGCTCTGGCTCGGTTTGCGTCACCTGTCGAGTGATCTCAGAAGTAACTACTTTCCCCTGGTATTCATTCGTTGCATCGAATGTCCATCGATCGCCAGCCGCGAGTGGCATTTGGGCATGCGCCTGGTAGCCTGTGATTAGCAATACTGAAAATAACACGAAGCGCTTGAGCATCATCAATGCACCTCGTACTTAACGAGTTCTCGCACAATCCTTGCCCATTTACCGTCTGAATAGATGCGTCGCACGTAGTTCTTGACTTCAGGCGCATACCTGATATACATCTTGTCCGGCTGCATTTCGCTGGAGCAGCATGGTCACTTCCGTTGGGTCTTCCCATTTTGATGAAAAGATGCCGAACGAATACGTTGAAGCCTTGTACGTGGCCTTCTCGGGCGGTGTCAGCGAATTTGCTGGACTTTGTGCGGATGCGGCAAAACATGCTATCGCCAATACACCTGCTGTAATAGTTGTCTTCATATTCTTACTCCCTAGTGAAACATCGTTGGCAATGTGTCCAAGGCAACTTGCGACCTCGGATCAACAGCTCCATTGCTGTGTTTGACGCTAACTGCCGTTACGGAATACTCCTGCCTGCAGCAGACCGTCGAGTGAATTGTGATTCACATCAGCTTTCCTGAATGCATGGGTAAACCCTAAAAACTCAAGCTGATTGAATCGCCCCGTGTTTTGAGGAGGCTCCAACCTTTGAGAAGATGGAGCCATGAACAAGAGATTAAACAAGTTTTCCCCGGAAGTCCGCGAACGTGCCGTGCGCATGGTGCAAGAGCACCGTGGCGAATACCCATCGTTGTGGGCAGCTATTGAATCGATCGCCCCCAAGATCGGCTGCGTGCCGCAAACCCTCAATGAATGGGTCAAGCGCGATGAAGTGGACAACGGCCAGCGAGAAGGCCTGAGCACCAGCGAACGCGAGCAGCTCAAGGCATTGCAGCGTGAGGTCAAGGAACTGCGTCGGGCCAATGACATCCTCAAGACGGCCAGCGCGTTTTTCGCCCAGGCGGAGCTCGACCGCCGACTCAAGAATTGAAGGCGTATATCGACCGGCACCGCGACACCTACGGGGTCGAGCCGATCTGCAAGGTCCTGCAGATTGCCCCGTCGTGTTACCGGCGCCACGCAGCACAAATGCGTAACCCAGCCTTGCGCTGTGCACGCGCCCACCATGATGATGCTTTGATCCCAGACATTCAAAGGGTCTGGCACGCCAACATGCAGGTCTATGGTGCCGACAAGGTCTGGAAGCAAATGAACCGCGAAGGCATTGCAGTGGCCCGCTGCACGGTCGAGCGGCTCATGCGTCGCCTGGGCCTGCGCGGTGTGCGCCGTGGCAAGGTCGTGCGAACCACCATCGGGGACGCCAATGCGCCGTGCCCGCTGGATCGGGTCAACCGGCACTTCAAGGCAGACCGGCCCAATCAGCTGTGGGTGTCGGACTTCACGTACGTGTCGACCTGGCAGGGCTGGCAATACGTGGCCTTCGTAATTGACGTCTATGCCCGACGGATCGTGGGCTGGCGTCAGAGCAGTTCCATGCGAACGGACTTTGTACTGGATGCGTTGGAGCAAGCCCTATACGACCGGCAGCCCCAACGGGACGATGCCCTGATCCATCACAGCGACAGGGGGTCCCAATATGTGTCCATCCGGTACAGCGAGCGGCTGGCCGAAGCTGGAATCGAGCCTTCCGTGGGCAGTCGCGGCGACAGCTATGACAACGCCCTGGCCGAAACAATCAACGGCTTGTACAAAGCCGAATTGATTCACCGTCGGGCACCCTGGAAGACCAAGGAATCGCTGGAACTTGCCACGCTGGAATGGGTGTCCTGGTTTAACCACCACAGGCTGCTTGAGCCGATTGGATATATTCCCCCTGCCGAAGCTGAAGAAAATTACTATCGGCAATTAGCCAGTCAGACCGCAATACCAGTCTGACTTAACCCAACGGGCCTCCTTGGAACCCGGGGCGATTCACTACTGGTAAGTAGTATTCAGGCGTGATGACCAATTGGTCACCACGTTCCGTTGCCATCTTGAGGAGGAAATCGGACCTCAGTTGGGCCGCTGCGACATCCAGTGGGCCAATGCGCGTGCTGTCAGCATAAATGGGGCCACCGGGCTGTAAGAGTAACGCCCGGTAGCTCTGATGTGTTGCTTGAAGTACTGCTAGGTCTGGGCTTTCAAGTCCCCGCGGAAGGAGGACGTCTTCGACGGCTCGGATAACAAATGCCACATTTCCTCCCTTGTAGCCCCTTGGGGGCCATTTTGTTTGGATATGGTAACAACTTGTTGTCGTCGGATGGCGGTTAAGTTTCGGGACACAACCGTGCTACGAGAGCACCATGGAGCAAAAACTTGCAAGGCCATGTGCGCCAGCGGTGTCTATGCGCCGCAGTATTGACGACTCAACTCAAGTGGTCTTAAGTCCAAATTTAGCGCTGTACTTGAGCTAAGACGGTGTTAGTAAGAAACTAAGTGGCCAGCTTCCCACGCTAGTGTCGACCTTTGAGATGCCCACCTATCGGCGCCAACGGTGCGGCCCTTGTCCAACTTGAAAGTCCTGAATCGGACCTTTCAGTGTTTCTAGCCAAATAACAAAGCTGAGTGCAATCCATTAAATTTCCGGACACGCGCCGGACACGGGGTCGCAGAAAGAAGAAAGGACTCAGAGCATTTCTACTCTAAGTCCTTGATTCATATGGTCGGTGTGAAAGGATTCGAACCTTCGACCCCTTGCACCCCATTCAATCGTTTTAGTGTTTTTTGCGATCTCAAGACTGCTTCCAATTTTGCCAAACCGTTATAAATCAACAACTTACAAAAACTCCACTTCCAACATCGTCCAGCACGATACAATGAAAGCCGACGAGAAACGGCAACCGAACGGCAACCAGGAATCGGGTTTTCACATCGTACAAGGGGTAGCTGATGAGTGTCATTACCGACAAGCAAATGCAGGCCGCAGCCACCGCTGCCGACACCTGGATCACGGAAGATGGCCCTCGCGGCGCGGGCCGCTTCCTGGGGCGTATTACCCCACGCGGTGAACGCGCCTTCTACTTCCGCTACACCACCAGCGATGGCAGCCGCGACACCCTCCCCGTCGGCATCTATGACCCCAAGGGCCGCGCTGGATTCAAGCTATCCGATGCGCGGGCTAAGGCCGACCAGTGGTCCAAGCTGTACCAGTCCGGCATCAAAGACCTGCGCAGCTACTTCGCACAGACCGAGGCCGACAAAGTCCAAAACGACGAGGCGGCCCGCAAGCAGGCAGAGCTGGCAGCCAAGCAAACCGAGCTGGAACAACAACGCCGCCTGACCATCAGGCAGCTGTTCGACCGCTGGGCAGCGACCGAACTAACGCCCAACGTGTTGGCCAACGGCAAGCGCAGCGGGCGCAAAGATGGTGGCCAATACAGCCGCGACCAGTTCGAGCGGCGCATATTCCCGGTTTTGGGTGAGGTCGCCGCCGTCGATGTGCGCAAGGCCGACTTGCTCGCCATTTTGGATGCCGTGAAGGCCGAGGGCAAGCTGCGCACCTGCAATGTGCTGCTAACCGACTTGAAGCAAATGTTCCATTTCGCTCTGGCGCGGGAGATTGTGGACCGCAACCCGCTGGAC
>CAUJJV010000183.1 GCA_963205375.1 Pseudomonadota bacterium | reverse complement strand
GCCGCTTCCGGCCATTGCCCCAGTACCAGAGCACCGGTGACGGCAATGCTCATCAGGGCGTTGATATTCAGGTTGCCATTGCGGACGGCCATCCAGCCCTTCTTGTAGGTGCTGATGCCGCAGGCCAGCACGGCTATCAGCGCCAGCGCGGCGGCCAGGGCATCCGGGAAACCCAGCCAGTGGGATGCCTCGGAGCCGATGGCTGCAAGACCCGCAACGGCCAGCGGCCACCAGGGCCTGACCGGTTCCGGTGCCGGTTCAGCTTGCGCATCACCCGCAATTTCAGGTGTAAAACCCAGGGAGCGCACAGCCGCGAGAACCGGCTCCAGCGCCTGGGGTTCATGGGTGACGGTGAGCACCCTCTGCATGAGGTTGAACTCCATGCCGGCCACACCCGCCATGCCACCGAGCTTTGTGCGCAACAGCGCTTCTTCCGTAGGGCAGTCCATCTGCAGGATGCGGATAGGCGTCTGCACGCCCGAACCCGCTACCACTTCCTTGGAGCGCGCCAGGGGTGCCGGCATGGCCACGCCGGTGGTGCATCCACCGCAACAGGCATTCGGGCCAGGGTCGTGGGTAGGGGCGTGGTCGTGGTGCTCGGGTGCTGTCATAAGGGTCTTTACCTGGAAACTGGCCCTATTACGCAACCTGAAGCTACTATAGAGTCAAGAACTATTTGGAACCGCCATGAAAATCGGTGAATTGGCCCAGGTCGCCCAGACCACGGTGGAAACCGTGCGCTACTACGAGAAGGAAGGTCTACTGCCCGAGACTACCCGTACAGCAGGCAACTTCCGGGTCTATGGTCCGGCCCATCTGGAGCGCTTGCGTTTCATCCGCAACTGCCGCGCACTGGACATGAGCCACGGGGAAATCCACACCTTGCTGGGTCTGGCCGACCAGCCCGCCGAAGGTTGTGGCGCTATCAACGCCGTATTTGATCAGCACATGGCCCATGTGGATGAGCGCATCCGTGAGCTGGTGCACTTGAAGGAGCAACTGGCCCTATTGCGCCAACGCTGCCAGACCGAGCGGGCGGTGGATGCCTGCGGTATTTTGCAGGGCCTGGCTGCCATGGCAACCGAAGCCAAGCCAGAACGCCACACCCATCTGGGTTAAATGAAAAAAAGGAAATAACGATGCAAAGCAAAGCGCATTGGGAAAAGGTGTACACCACCAAAGCACCGGACAACGTGAGCTGGTTTCAGGCGCACGCCGAAACGTCGGTGCGCATGATTCACGATACGGGTCTGGGGCGCGAAGCTTCCATCATCGATGTGGGCGGCGGTGCATCCACGCTGGTCGATGATCTGCTGGACGACGGCTACCGTGCCATTACGGTGCTGGATTTGTCTGGAGCAGCACTGGACGAGAGCAAGCGCCGTCTGGGCACCAAAGGCGAGCACGTACACTGGATGGAAACGGACATCACCCGTGCGGTGTTTGAACCTCATAGCTGTGACATCTGGCACGACCGTGCCGTGTTTCACTTCCTGACCACGGACGAAGACCGCAGGGCGTATGTGAAGCAGGTGCTGCACGCACTGAAACCCGGTGGACACGTCATCATGGCCACCTTCGGCACCCACGGCCCGGCACAGTGCAGTGGGCTACCGGTCGTGCGCTACGCACCGGAAGAGCTGCACTCTGAATTTGGCGAGGCGTTTACCTTGTTGACCCATGAGGAAGAGTTGCACCACACGCCTTTCGGAACCGACCAGCAGTTCATCTATTGCATGTGCAGAAAGACGGCGACATGAGTCGGTTGCATCTGTCGGCAGTGGCTTGGGTTTGACACTGACCCGGTTAGCAAGGGGCCACGGGTAGAAGTCGACGGAAATGCCGGGACGCGAGTGGCCCTGGCTGATAGGGGCGATTGCGTTTGGCGGGTTGTTGGGGCCGCTGTTTCTGGACCTGGAGTCGGTGTTAACGGCGATACATGGGCCCTCTGGCTTTGGCCATTGATAACCATCTCACGCGCAAAGTGACGGCATCAGATGCACTTTCTATCGCGGGGAGCAAAGGACTGGTGGCCGGCTGCGTCAACACTGCCTGGCGTTTGCGCTCGGCGTTTCACGGATTTCTTGCTTTACGTCAAGGCTTGCTGGTTCCACTTGACGCACATTGAGCGTGTTTGGAACCAACTGGATGCGCAAACTCTTCACCTTCCTCTGCCTCTGCCTGATCGGCGGCTGGGTGTATGCGGCTGCCATTTCCCAGACGGATATGCTGCCCGGCAGCGCGCAAGCGCAGCCTGCGTGGTCACAGGCCCCTTGCCATGAACACACGGCTCCGGCACTGGCATCGCACGCATCTCCATGCAAATCGGATGTGCACACCTGCTGCCACGGTGCGTTCTTCTTTCCCACACTGGGCGCAACACGGCATGCGGTGGAGGGCAATGGCCTGCTTCATCCCTTTGCACTGTCTCTTGAAACCGGCCTGCGCCGCGAGCGGGTGTACAAACCGCCCAGGTTCACTCTCCCTGTCTGAATTGTTTCTCTGACCTTGTTGGGTCAGCGTTTTTGACATTCTGGAGAGCACTATGAACATGACGCATTACATGGAATTGCTGGCCGTCAACCAGCCCTGGAACTTACTGATTTTTATGGCCATCCCCGTGGTGCTGGCCGAGACCCTGGCTATCACGGAGCTGTACCTGCTGTACACCCGCAACTGGAGCGGCACGGTCCACCAGGTCAACCGCTTTGCAGGCATTGCGGTGGGGCTGTATTTCAGCGGCGTGATCGGCTACCTGCTGGTGACGGCAGTGCTGCCGATCACACGCGCTGGCGAATGGCGCTCGGCCATCGACGTCGTTGCCGTAGGTAGCTACCTGGTCGGTGGCTTGCCTCTGATCTACATCGCCCTGCAGGAGTTGGGTTTTGTCAACCGCAGCGCCAGTGCGCAGGAGAAGATCAAAGTGCACGCGGTGTGTGTGGCCCTGTTCCTGGTGTTTGGGCACATTGCCATGATCGCCGGCATGCTGGACCCTACCCTGTTTGGCTATGCACCGGACATGGGCAATACCATGCCGATGGACCACGGGCACTGAGCCTGTGCCCTGGTCATAATGGGTCTGAAAAAATCCAGGCCCTTATGACCACCTCGCACACCATTCTCATCACCGGCTGCTCCAGCGGCATCGGGCAGGCACTGGCACTCGAATTCAAGAAGCGCGGGCACACCGTCTTCGCCACCGCACGCCAGCCGGCTGCGCTGCAAGCCCTGACGGCGATGGGCTTGCACGCGGTGGAACTCGATGTCACACGCGCGGACAGCATCGCCCAGGCGCTGGCGCAGATTCAGGCGCAGGCAGGTCGACTGGACATGCTCATCAACAATGCTGGATACGGGCAGTTCGGCGCCGTGATCGATACCGACCCGGAGACTTTGCGCCGCCAGTTCGAGACCAACGTGGTGGCGCCGGTGGCGCTGTCCCGCGCGTTCCTGCCGCTGCTGCGCGCATCGCAACAGGCGTGCATCGCCCATATCGGCAGCATCTCGGGACTGGTCACGACGCCCTTTGCTGGCGTGTATTGCGCCAGCAAGGCGGCGCTGCATGCGCTGTCCGACGCCATGCGCATGGAGCTGGGCCCGCTGGGCGTGCGCGTGGTGACAGTACAGCCCGGTGGCATCCAGTCCAGATTCGGTGACAACGCGGAGCACCAGATTGAATTCCCGGCCAATTCTCCCTACGCAGCGATTGCCAGGTTCATTCAAGGGCGGGCAAAGCTGTCCCAAAAGGGTGCGACACCGGTTGACCAGTTCGCCGCCACCGTGGTCGACCATTTGCTGAACCCCAAAGCCGGCCCCATCTGCCGCACGGGCGCCCAAAGCACCCGCTTGCCATTGCTCAAAAAGCTGCTTCCCACCCGGACGCTGGACGCGAAGATGCAAAAGCTGTTTGGGCTCGACCAGCTCTGAACCAGTATTCAGAGCCGTGAGTCATTTCAGGGCGCCCCAAAACCCAGGCGACTGAACACAGCCTGCGCCGGTGGCGCAAGCAGAGCAGCGGCAAACGCGCTGGCTGCCGCGGGTGCGCCCTGGCGTACCGTCAAACCATAGGCTGCGCCCACTGAGAGTGCTGGCGGAAACTGCACCACTTTCAGACGCGGCACTTCGGCTTGCGCGGCTACGGCGTTGGTGCAGTAGGTGATGAATATGTCCACCTGGTCGGTGTCCATGATCCAGGCATAGGTGCCCCGGCTGTCGGGCGGTTTGGGCGAGTCGGTGGCACCGGCCAGCTTTTGCGCCTTGGCATTCAGCGTGGCGTAGGTGCCGGGCTGTAAGCCATTGGCCTTTTCAAACAGAGCCCACGTGTAGTCACCAGAGGGATCGGATTTGGGTGTGGAGGTGCCCAAGCGGACGCCGGGCAGCAGCATGGTGCCCAGCACCGTGGCCGGGGTGGCGTTGAGCTTGTCACTGGTCAGCGCACACAGGGAGTTGCGCACAAATACCTTTGGCTCCTGCCAGCCACCCTGGCGCACCAGGCGCTGCGGGTGGTCGGTATCGGCAGAGGCGAACACCTGCGCGCCCTCGCCCGCCTCGATGCGCTCGCGCAGCAGGCCGGAGGCACCGAAAGTGAGCACGACCTTCTGGCCCGTGCGGGCCTCGTAGTCTTTGGCAATAGCGGTGAGTGCACCACGCAGGCTGCCTGCCGCATAGACCTGCAGCACGGGTTCAGTGGTGGTCACCACCGTGGGCGCTGCCGCACTCACCGTGGCAGTGCCCGTGCTGCTGCAGGCTGACAGCACCAGCACAGCCAGGGCCAGTGATGCAAAAGGGGCGCGCATGTTGGCTTACTTCGCCGCATTGGGGAAGAACAGCTGTTCGCCACCAATCTTGTAGCTGGCGATCACGTTTTGCCCTGCGGGCGAGGTCACCCAGTCCACAAACTTCTGGCCTTCCACCGCCTTGGTTTGCGGGTGTCTGGCGGGGTTGACCAGCATGACGCCGTACTGGTTAAACAGGCGCTTGTCGCCTTCGACCAGCACCGCCAGGTCGCCCCGGTTCTTGAAATTCAGCCAGGTGCCGCGGTCTGCCAGCACATAGGCACTGGTGGCCGACGCCATGTTCAGCGCAGGGCCCATGCCGCAGCCGCAGGACTTGTAGCCACTGCCCGTCTTGTCATCCAGGCCCGCCACTTTCCAGAAGCGCAGTTCGGCAGCATGGGTGCCGCTCTTGTCGCCACGCGACACAAAGGCGCTATTGGTGCCGGCCACCTTTTTGAGTGCTTCCACAATGTCCTTGCCCTGGGTTTTGGCCGGATCGGCCTTGGGGCCAATCAGCACGAAGTCGTTGTACATCACCTCCAGGCGTTTGACGGCAAAGCCTTCGGCAACGACCTTTTCCTCGGCGACCTGGTCGTGCACAAACAGTACATCGGCATCGCCGCGGCGGCCCATGTCGATGGCCTGGCCAGTGCCCAGGGCAACGACTTTCACGTCGATGCCACTGGCCTTCTTGAACTCCGGCAGCAGATGGGCAAACAGCCCGGACTGTTCGGTGGACGTGGTGGACGCGACCACAATGGATTGCCCCATGGTCGCTGTGGAAGCCAGTCCGATTGCTATAAAAATAATAGCTGACTGCGCATATTGGACCGGGGCTAGAGCCCTGAATTGCTTAAAACACTTCATGCAAGTTCTCCTTTGACAAATAAATGGGCCTGGGGGTAATCGGTTTGCAGCAGGGTGCCGCCGAAGAAATCCTGCACCGGCAGGTCTGCCAGCACCCTGCCATGCTCCAGATAGACCACCCGGGTGGCCAGGCGCTTGACCTGGCCCAGGTTGTGGCTGGCAAACAGCACGGTCATGCCAGAGCCCTGCCGGGCCAGATCGCCGATCAGCGCCTCGACTTCGCGCTTGGCGTGGGGGTCGAGACTGGCAGTGGGCTCATCGAGCAGCAGCACCTGGGGTGACAAGGCCCATGCGCGGGCCAATGCCACACGCTGCTGCTGGCCGCCGGACAGCTTGCGTGCCGGGCGCTGGACCAGCGCGTCCATGCCGACCCGTTGCAACGCGTGCAAGGCCTTGTCACGCGCCTGGGCCCACGGCGTGCCACGCAGCCACAAGCCCAACGCCACATTGTTCAGGACCGACAGGCGCATCAGATAGGGCCGCTGGAACAGCATGGCCTGCTGCACACCCACCTGGTGCCGCACCGTGCCCTCGCTAGGCGCGATCAGCCCATGCATCAGCCGCAGCAAAGTACTCTTGCCGCAGCCGTTAGCACCCACCAGGGCCACGCGCTCGCCAGCCTGTATGCGCAGGCTGACACCCCGCAGTGCCTGCACCGCAGCCGCGGAGCGGCCGTAGCGCACGCCAGCGTTAGCGATTTCCAGCTGCTGCGTCATCAGCTGACTCCCATCTGCGGCATGGCCACACCCACGCCGCCCTGGGACTCCCGCCAGCGCCGCAACAGGCCGGTGATGGCGTTCAGCACGAGCACCACGCCCAACAACACCAGGCCCAGGCCCAGGGCCAGCGGCAGATCACCCTTGCTGGTTTCCAGCGCAATCGCAGTAGTCATCACGCGGGTAAAGCCGTCGATGTTGCCACCCACCAGCATGACCGCACCCACCTCGGAGATGGCACGGCCAAAAGACGCGATGACCACGGTCAGCAGCGCAAAGCGCTCGTCCCACGCCAGCAGCAGGCTGCGCATGAGGGGACGCGCGCCCAGAGAAGCCAGCTGTTCGCCGTGGAGGCTCTCAGCGTCTTCCACCACCTGGCGCGTCAGCGCCGTAACGACTGGCAGGACGAGCAGCGCTTGCGCCAGCACCATGGCCTGAAAGCTGAAGAGCCACCCCAGAAAACCCAGCGGGCCGGAGCGCGACAGCAGCAGGTACACCACCAGCCCGACCACCACCGAAGGCACGGCCAGAAAGGTATTGAGCAGCGTGAGCACGGCCCCGCGGCCGGGAAAGCGGGCTACGCCCAGCCAGGCCCCCAGCACCAGCCCAGCGCCACACGCGAGCAGACAGGCAACGCCGCTGACGGAGAGCGAGCGCCAGACAATACTGAGCAGCACGGGATCGAGGGAGGCAACGAGTTGCAGCGCTGTGGTCGCGCTTTCGGTAAGTGATGTCATAACTTGGGGTATCGTAGCCACCGACCCAATTACCAGCGATATGAAACGCCGTGCATAGGCTCCAGTTCCACTACACCCTCTCCCGCGACAGCAGCCCGGCGCTGGTCCGCAACCCGCTCATCGACCTGCTGCAGGCCGTGGCGGCCCACGGCTCCATTTCGGCGGCAGCGCGCGCACTGGACCTGTCGTACCGCCATGTGTGGGGAGAGCTCAAGCGCTGGGAGCAGGAGCTGGGCAACGAACTGTTGGTCTGGGAAAAGGGGCAGGCCGCACGCCTCTCGGAGTTCGGCGCCAAGCTGCTCTGGGCAGAGCGCCAGGCGCAGGCCCGCCTGGCCCCCCAAATCGAGGCCCTGCGGGGGGATCTGGAGCGCGCATTTGCGGTGGCTTTTGATCCGCATGCCCACGTCGTCACGCTGTATGCCAGCCACGACGATGCGCTGGCGGTGTTGCGCGAGTACGCGCTGGCCGACCACACAGCGCAAAGCAATGCGGAGCAGCTGCACCTGGATATCCGTTTTTGTGGCAGCGTGGATGCCATCCGTGCCCTTAACGAAGGCCGCTGCGTGATGGCCGGCTTTCACACCCTGCAGCACCCTCAGCCCGGCTCACTTGCCGAGCAGGTCTACAAGCCGCTGCTGCAGCCGGGCCTGCACAAGGTCATCGGCTTTGCCGAGCGTACCCAGGGGCTGATGGTGGCGCCTGGCAATCCACTGGGGCTGCTGTCACTGGCGGATGTGCAACGCACGGGCGCGCGTTTTGTCAACCGGGCACTGGGAACCGGCACACGGGTGGTCGTGGACGAACTGCTGGCACAGGCCGGCATCGCGGGCAAAGACCTGCGTGGCTACGACACCACCGAACCATCCCACACCGCGGCAGCCCATGCAGTAGCGTCCGGATCGGCGGATGTGGCATTGGGAATTGCCATCGCTGCGCAAGCGCAGGGGCTGGATTTTGTGCCGCTGGTACAAGAAAGCTACCACCTGGTGTGCCTGAAATCAGCCCTGCAGGAGCCCGCCATTGCTGCACTGCTCGAAGTTCTGCAGAGCCCCGCTTGGCAGGACCGGCTTGCCGGCATTGCGGGCTACACGCCGTCGCACTGTGGCGAAGTGCTGTCGCTGCGCAAGGTGTTGGGCTGGTGGAGCTTTGCACGCCCCAAAAACCGAAAACCTCTCTAGCTCTTCTTGCTGCCCAGCACCAGCAGCAGCCCGCCGGCGACGATCGCGCCTACGCCGGCCCACATGGGGATATTCACCGTTTCTTTTTCCTTCACCGCCAGCTCCAGCGGGCCTATTTTCAGGGCAGTGGTGTCTTTGGTGTAGCTGAAGCTGCCGTACAGCAGGCCGAGCACACCGCCAACGATCAGGATGACGGACAACAATTTAGTGGGGTTCATAGGGTTTCCTTCGCCTGCAGTTTGACCCTGCAGCCCAAAGGCGTCTGTGCGCTGTCACACGGACGGGGCCCAGACCCGTCGGTCCGGAGTGTCAGAGTTTCTGAATGACGGCGCAAGCCACACGCGGACCGGAGTTGCCAGTGGGCTGCGTCTTGTAGTCATCGGGATCGCGGTGAACGATCAGGCCGCGCCCGATCACACTGGCCGCACCTGCGTCCACAGAAATACCCTGCGCGTCATAGCTGAACCGGGCAACGCCATTGGCATCTGCCTTCAGGCTGGCCAGGTCGCCCGCATGGTGCGCATCGGCATCGTGTGCGCCGTGTGGCGTGCTACCGGGATTGAAGTGTCCACCCGTTCCCATGCCGTCACCGCTGGAGCAGTCGCCCTTTTCATGCACATGGAAACCATGGACGCGGTTGGGTGCCAGTCCCTGCACCTCGCCCGACACACGCACCTTGTCGCCCATCTGTTCAAACCGGACGGAGCCTGTGACCGCATTGCCCTTGGTAGCCGCCAGCTGGGCGGTTGCCACCGGGCCCGGGGCATAGGCAGCGCACGCAGACAACAGTGCAACCAGAGACAGGGGAAGCCATACTTTTTTCATTGCGAATTTCCTCTCATTGAAAAACTCCCAACCGCCCTTTTACCCTCCTCCGCGCTGCATGTACAGGTCAAAGCGCTTCATGAAGGTATAACGGGCCGCATCGTCCACGCCCGCAAACCGGAAACTCACCAACAGACGTGGCATGTGCACCAGCGCGATGGTGCGGGGTTCGGCCACCTGCCACTTGAGGCCGAGCGCGCCATCGCCAATGCGCACACCAGCAGTTTGCCCCTGCATCTTCCAGTGGTGGTCGCCAATGGCATTGGGCAACCAGCGCAGCCAGTCCGCCTCGGTACAGCCCATGTCGCGCTC
>CAUJJV010000182.1 GCA_963205375.1 Pseudomonadota bacterium | reverse complement strand
ACCTGCACGACGGTGTCGGCGGGCTGTTGACCACGTCATTGATGCTGGCCGAGCAGGGCTGCATGAGCCGGGACGACCTGGTCGACGCCCTGCGGCAGGCCGTGGACGACCTGCGCACGACCATCGACGTGCTCCAGCCCGCGGTGCAGGACCTGGGCGAACTGCTGGCCAACTTCCGCCACCGCATCGGTCCGCGCCTTCAGACTGCCGGCATCGAACTGGTCTGGGAGCTGTCCCCCGGGATCGACCGCCTGCGCTTCACGCCCGAGCAGAAGCTGCACCTGCTGAGGTGGCTGCAGGAAGCGCTCACCAACGCGCTGCGCCACGCGCGGCCGCAGCGGCTGTGCCAGGGACGGCGCGTCTCAGCCGGCCCTCTCGATGGGGGTTGTGTGCGCCCTCACGTGCCGCGCCGGGTCAGGGCACCCGGCGCGGCTGTCAAAGCGGGCCTGACCGCGTTGTCGCGCCTAATGGGCAGCACCTGCCAGTTGGGTCCGTGCCTCGTCAGTCGGGCAGCCACCCCATTCGCCGTGCTTCGTAGATGGCCTCCGTGCGCGAGTGAACCTGCAGCTTCCGGTAACAGCGCTTGGCGTAGGTCAGCACCGTGTTGCGGCTCACGCCCATGTGTCGAGCGATCTCGTCGTGGGTGAAACCCTTGGTCGCGAATCGCAGCATCTGGACCTCGTTGGCCGAAAGTGCCGTCCCGTCGGACGCTCCCGCAGCGTAGCCGGCAATCGCATTGCCGCTTAAGTGCTTGAGCAGCAGCCGGGCGATGGACGGACTGATCGGACTGCCACCGCCCCTCACGACACGGATCTGGGAGCAAAGGTCTTCGGCGGTGTGGACCTTGTGCACGATTCCGCTGGCCCCAGCCCTGACTGCCGCGAGGACCATGGAAATGTCGTCGAACACCGTGACAGCCAGCGGTTCGCAATCCGGCAACACTTCTCGCACATGGGCAATCACTGCGACGCCGGCCAACGGATGTCCACCCAGTTCCATGTCCACCACCACCACGTCCGGCGCCAGTCGTTCGACCTGGAGTCGGGCGGTTGCCACCGTGTGCGCTGTGCCGATGCAAGTCAGGTCTGGTGACGATGCCAATGCAGACTGCATTCCCGCAATGAACTTTGGAGCATCGTCGACCAGCATCACGCGGGTGACGGGCAACGCACCCGGGGTGCCGGATGAGTCCTGCAGAAGGTCTGTCAGCTTGTTGTTCATCTCGCTCCCTCCGGGCCGGGCCCCAGACCTGCGCCATTTTCCTGCTTGGTACGCGAGAAGGTTCCTACACCCAGGAACCTTCCGATGCGTTCAGTGTGATGTTCTCACCCCGCGAACCCGGGTGTCGTCACCAGCAATGGTGACAGCACTGCTTGCAACTTTCCACCCCGAACCGGCAAACTGGGTCACAGGGCAATACTTGCATCCCGTCCAACAGGAAAATCCTCAACGACAGCGCCGGCCTACCGGTGCGGTAGTGAGATATTGCGCCATGTTTTGACGACGGATCGTCATGTGACTCTAATCAGGGGTACCTCATGCATATACAGAACCACTTCATTGCCAAGGCGGCATCCGTTGCCTTGATTTTCTTCGTGGCCGGCCAGTCGAATGCTGCAACATATAAAGCGCAGTCAAGCTCACTTGCTGGTCCGATACCATATTCCGAAAGAGATGAGATTACATGGGTGGATAGTAGCTCGCCGTTCGCCATAACGACCAGCTCAGCCTCTGCATTGTCTAGAGGCGCATCTACAGCTGACATTGGGCAAGGTATTCTGCGCCTGGGATCCGCCACCAGCGGGTTCTCGAACGAAGGTTTGACTTGGGCAATTCACGCAACCAGCAGCGCGGATGGATATTTCGGCGACAATTTCATTCTGACGGCTCCGACGGGGGCCGGTGGGCTTTACGACAACGTAACGCTGACCTTGACAGCAAAGATTTGGGTTTGGGGCGACCAGTCCACTTTTGGATCCATCGATAAGCGGGCTCCAGCGGATGGCTACAGCGCAACCTCTGAATTCTATTCCCATGGTCAGCTGGCCGGGCCTCAAGGGAGCCAGACCTACACTGTCGCCAACATTAAGTATGTATCCGAGTCATCGAGCAGCAACTCCGGCCAAGGTGTACTTGGATGGCAGCTGCTGACAATACCTGTGAGCTTTGGTGAGTCTGTTGCAGTCAATCTCACTGGCCATACCAGTGTTTTCGGTGGGTCTGCAGGGTACGGAAGTTTCTCAGCAAGCTCCGACTTCAGTCACACGATGGGATGGGGTGGGATCGAATCTTTGACGGACCAGGACGGAAATGCGATCACAGGTTTTTCAGCCATGAGCGTTGACGGCAGTTTTAACTACGTCAATTCTGCGCTGGCAGTCCCCGAGCCAGGTTTGATGCTGATGTTCGCGACGGGTCTTCTGACCATCGGGGTAGTGGGTCGCCGCCGCAAATCATGATCGGTATCGGGAGCTGCTCCCCTGCGCCGATCGGGGGCAGCTTATTGTTGCGAAGTTCTGCAAGCCGTTGGCGAGCATTGGAGGCAGCGCAAGTTCAGTTTCCGGGTAGCTACATCGGAGGGCCGCAACAAGTCCTCCCGGTTGGCTTTGACGCGCAGGTGCAAGTTGACATCGATTCCGTGGCAGGGGCATGTGGTCGGCCGATAGCTGCGCAGGATACGATCGGGTGTCGTTTGGATCGGATCGCGTCACCCTATGACCTGGAGCCACCCACCATGGTTCTGCCCCAGAAAGCCGTCGCCTACATTGAGATGGAAGACTACCTCGTGCTGGAGAACGCCAGCCGTTACAAGCACGAGTACCTGGATGGGGTGATCTACGCCATCCAGGGTGAGCCGGTGCGCGGCATGGCGGGTGGCAGCGCGATCCATGCGGACCTGATCCGCAATGTCGGTTTTGCGCTGCACCAGAAGCTGCGCGGCTCGCCCTGCAGCGTCAAGATGACCGAAATGCGGCTGCGGGTCGACGCCGCCGACGCGGTGTTTTACCCCGACGTGCTGGTGCACTGCAGCCAGCCGGGCAGCCCGGCGACCACCTATGAGTTGACCGAGGCGCGGCTGGTGATCGAGGTGCTGTCGCCCACCACCCAGCATTTCGACCGCGGCGACAAGCTGGCGGCGTATCGCCAGTTGGCGGGGCTACAGCACATCCTGTTGATCTCCAGCCTGGAGCCCGCCGCCTGGCATTGCCAACGGGTGCCGGCGGAGGGCGAATGGACCGAACTGGCGCCCTGGCCGCGAGGCAGCCGGCTGGAGCTGCCGGGGCTGGGTGTGGCGCTGGATTGGGACGAGGTCTACGCCGGAGTGGGGCTGGGGTAGGCCACATGCCTCGGCGGGCGCTCATCACAAGCCGGCCGGTTCAGAGCCTCCAGAGGCCGCCAAGGCTTACGCCCGATGGAGTTGGCTCCAGCTCGCAATGCCATGGAAGAAGCCACGGTGGACATGAGCAGGACCGGCGGGCGGTGAAGCCACGACCCAGGGCTGATTGAAATTTGCATTACTTGAGAGAAAGTAATGTGGATATTAAACTGGTCCCTCATGAACCAGTCTGATCACATCCTCGAACTGGCCCGGCACCGCCGCGTGCTGCGGGCGTCGGATGTGCGCGAGCACGGCTGGTCACCACAGCTGCTGATCCGGCTGCACCAAGCCGGCAAGCTGCAACGGTTCGCCCGTGGCCTGTACGGACTCCCTGACGCTGAAGTCACAGAGAACCAAACGCTGATCGAGGTCTGTCAGCGTGTGCCCAAGGCCGTGCTCTGCCTTCTGAGCGCGCTGCAATTCCATGAGATCGGCACGCAACTGCCGCACGAAGTGTGGATCGCGCTGCCCGAGGCGACACAGACCCCGGCGCTGAGCTACCCCACGCTGCGCATCACGCGCCTGCGCGGTACCGCGTACCACGAGGGCATCCAGACCGTGACCGACCACGGCGCCCCCATCCGTGTGTACAGCGCAGCCAAGACCGTGACCGACTGCTTCAAGTTCCGCAACAAGATTGGTCTGGACGTGGCGCTGGAGGCGCTGAAAGATGCGTGGCGCAGCCGCAAGGTCACCATCGCCGAACTGAGCCACTTCGCCAAGATCAACCGGGTCGACCGTGTCATGCAGCCCTACCTGGAGGCTGTGGCTCAATGACCGGCAACCTCTGCGCGTCGATCCTGGCCCGACTGCTGACCCTCGCCAAACAACGCGGCGACGACTACAACCTGTTGCTCAACCGCTTCGGCATGGAGCGGCTGCTGGCGCGCGTCGGCACGTCCCGGCATGCTGACCGATTCCTGCTCAAGGGTGCCCTGCTCTTTGCGCTGTGGTACGACACACCGCACCGCCCAACCAAGGATGCCGACTTGCTGGGGCTCGGCCCCGACGATGAGGCGAACCTGATCGCCACCTTCCGCGAAATCGCTGCCATGGACCTGGGCGACGGCATCGTGTTTGAACCCGACTCCGTGAAGGCGGATGCCATTCGCGAGGACAACACCTACGGCGGCACTCGCATCCAGCTGCGGGCACGCATGGGGTCAGCACGCTGCGCGCTGCAGATCGACGTGGGCTTCGGTGATGCCGTGACACCGGGTCCAGAGACGGTGGCCTATCCCACACTGCTGGGTGATTTCCCAGCCCCCATGCTGCGGGTCTATCCGGTGTACACCGTGATCGCCGAGAAATACCAGGCCATGGTGATGCTGGGGCAGGCGAACAGCCGCATGAAGGACTTCTACGACCTCGCGGTGATTGCTCGCCGCACGGAGCTGGACGGCGCCACGCTGGCCGCAGCCATCGCCGCCACCTTCGCAAGGCGCCAGACCGCCATGCCCACCGAGCGCCCTCTGGCCTTGACCCGGCAGTTCAGCGAAGACACTGCCAAGCTGCGGCAGTGGCAAGCCTTCCGGAACAAGAACCGGATCGAAGCCGCCAGTCTGGGTGACACCATCGCGCTGCTGGACGACCTGCTTTGGCCACCGACTCAGGTTGCCGCCGCAGGCAGCCAGGCAACGGCCACTTGGCACCCTGACGCCCTGCGCTGGGTCTGAGCGCCAAACAACAAGCCCGCCAGATCACTCTCCGCAATGTCGGTTTGCGCTGCACCAGAAGCTGCGCGGCTCACCTTGCAGCGTCAAGATGACCGAGATGCGCTTGCGGGTCGATGCCGCCAGTGCCGTCTTCTACCCCGATGTGCTGGTGCACTGCAGCCAGCCGGGCAGCCCGGCGACCACCTACGAGTTGACCGAGGCGCGGCTGGTGATCGAGGTGCTGTCGCCCACCACCCAGCACTTCGACCGCGGCGACAAGCTGGCGGCTTATCGGAAACTGCCGGGGCTGCAGCACATCCTGCTGATCTCCAGCCTGGAACCCGCCGCCTGGCATTGCCAGCGGGTGCCGGCCGAGGGCGAGTGGACCGAGCTGGCGCCCTGGCCGCGCGGCAGCCGGCTGGAGCTGCCGGGGCTGGGTGTAGTGCTGGACTGGGACGAGGTTTACGCCGGGGTGGGGCTGGGGTGATGGGCGGCGCGCAGCGGCTCGGGGTGCTGACTCAGGTGGCGTCTTCCAGCCAGTTCTCCAGCCGCAAGCCCGGATAGCACAGGAAATCCCGCGTGTTGTTCGTCACCAGGGTCACGCCTGCGGCCACGGCGTGTGCGGCAATCAGTTTGTCCAGGTGGTCCTTTTTGCTCTCCCGAGTGGCTTGCCGGATCGGGCCGTAGGCGCGGCCAGCGGCGGTGTCGAAGGGCAGCACAGGAATGTCCTCGATCAGGTCGTCCAAGGCAGCCTGTGCCCGCTCTGGATCGGCCGCGGCGGCGACGCCGAAGGCGAGTTCCGCGTGCGTGATGGCCGACATCACGACGTCGCCCAGGCGGCACTGGGCAAAACGCTGCGCCACGACCTCGGGCTGGTGCTTGATCAGGTAGATGCAGATGTTGGTGTCGAGCATCCAGCGGGGCATCACAGGCCCTCGCGCTCGGCTTGCTCCTGGTCGCCGCGCCCCTCGGCCATGAAGTCAGGCGCGAAGCGGGCGAACTTGGCCATCACGCCGACCAGGGAGCGGCGCGTGGGGCGGATGCGGATCTCGTCGCCTTCGCGCTCGATCTCCAACTCGACATCCAGGCGCTCATAGGCCATGTCGGCCGGGATGCGCACCGCCTGGGAATTGCCGTTCTTGAAGGCACGGGTGGTCTGCATGGTGAGTTTTGATCGGATGTACGTGTGTGTACTTTACGAGGGGACGTGAACTTTGTAAACCCATGGCGGTGCGTTCTCAGGTTCTCCGTCGTGGCCGGCCTGACAGTGAACGCAAGACGGACGACCGTTGCCGCCGCTGCAGCCGATACGATCTGACCTTCGTACCCTTCGCCGCCCCTGGGAGACCGCCTCCTCCCGGCCGGTTCGTACCGATGACCCTCCCTCCCGGCAAGCCGCTCACCCGCCAAGTCGACCTGAACCTGCTGGAGTTGTTCAATACGGTCTACCTCACCCGCAACCTGACCGAGGCGGGACAGCGGCTGGGGCTGTCGCAGTCGGCGGTGAGCCACAACCTGGGGCGGCTGCGGCGGGCCTACGGGGATGAACTGTTCGTGCGCCTGCCGCGCGGGGTGCAGCCCACGCCCTTTGCCGACGGGCTGGCCGAGCCGCTGCGCGTGGCGCTGGACATCGTGCGGGACACGCTGGGCCGCGCCGCCTTCATGCCCGAGCGCAGCGAGCGGCTGTTCCACCTCGCGATGTCGGACATCGGCGAGCGCCTCTGCCTGCCGCGCCTGCTGGAGCACCTGGCGACGGTGGCGCCGGGGGTGGTGATCCGCACCTCGTCGCCGGACCTGGCGCTGCTGGCCGATGGGCTGGCCGGCGGGGCGATCGACCTCGCGGTGGGCTACATGCCGGGGCTGGGCAAGCGCTTCCGGCAGCAGCGGCTGTTTT
>CAUJJV010000181.1 GCA_963205375.1 Pseudomonadota bacterium | reverse complement strand
TAGCGGTTGATCATGGAATCCATGTTGCCCGCGGTCACGCCCCAGAACAGGTTGGGTTTGCCCAAAGCCTTGAAGGCCTCGGCGCTGGTCCAGTCGGGCTGGGCGATGATGCCGACCCGGAAACCCTGCGCTTCGAGCATGCGGCCAATCACCGCCATGCCAAAACTTGGGTGGTCTACATAGGCGTCACCGGTCACCAGCACGATGTCGCAGCTGTCCCAGCCCAGCTTGTCCATCTCGGCACGGCTCATGGGCAGGAAGGGAGCCGTGCCAAAGCGGGCCGCCCAGTATTTGCGGTAACTGGTCAGCGGCTTGGCAGCGCGCGCGAAAAAGGAGACGTCAACAGGGGCGTTCATGGCACTCGGGAAATGGGTCCCCGAGTGTACGGGCTTGCGTTTGGCAACGCACCCTATAAGGGTACTGCGGGGTCCACGGGCAGAAATCGCCCCTGCTGCGCACTCTGTTCGCCCAGTGTCAGCAGTTGCATGGCGCGGTAGACCTGCTCCGGGGTGACCGGGGGGGCATCGGCCTGCCCCCGCAGGAAATCCCGCAGCCCGGCGTAATAGGCCAGGTAGTTGCCCGCGATGTCGGGAGCTGCAGACGTTTGCGTCCATGCCTGCCGGTAGATGGTCAGCGTGCCAACCTGGGGGTCCCGGCCCCACTCCCCGGTAGCGTCCCAGTGCGGCCGACCACCAGCCTTGAGCGCGGCCTCCTGTACGTCGAGCCCGTATTTGACGAAGCTGCCGCGTGTGCCGTGCACCACAAAGCGGGGCCCCTGCGCAGGAACCAGCGCCCCCGCATGCAGCAGCACCCGCAAGCCGGACTGGGCTCCGCCGTAGCGCAGCTGGGCGTGAAAGTAGTCATTGACCTGGGCGGCATCGCGCTGGACGGCGGTGTCAAGCAGGATATCCTGCGGGGCACCAAAAAGCTGCAGGGCCTGGTCCACCAGGTGCGCCCCCAGATCAAACCAGAGGCCCGAGCCCGGCAGGTCCTGCTCACGCCAGCGGTCTGGCACCACCGGGCGGTAGCGGTCAAAGTGCGACTCGAAGTGCACGATGCGCCCCAGTTCGCCACTCGCCAGCACCTGCCGCAGGGACAGAAAGTCCGCATCCCAGCGGCGGTTCTGGAACACGGTAAGCACCTTGCCCGCAGACCGGGCCAGCGCCAGCAGCGCCTCCGTTTGGGCCAGCGTGACGGTGCAGGGCTTGTCCACCACCACATGTTTGCCGGCATGCAACGCCTGCTCGGCCAGCGGGAAATGGCTCTCGTTGCCGGTGGCAATCACCACCAGATCCACGTCAGGACTCGCAAAAGCCTCCTGTGGAGTGGCTACCACACGCACCTGCGGCCAGTCTGCCAGCACGGCCTGCGGTTTGCTGGAGCTGACCACAGCCAGTTCCAGGCCCGGCACCCCGCCGATCAGGGGGGCATGAAAAATGCGGCCAGCATTGCCGTAGCCAATCAGTGCGACGCGAAGGGTTGTCATCGGCCAATCATCGCGCAAAAAGACGAGATGGGCTCCTGCGTCACCGTACAAACCCCAACCCCAAAGTCTCGGGCGGCACCAAAATTGCATACCGATGCCCGTAAAATCGATTTTTCAGTTTTCATTAACCCTCCCGGATCACTATCTCCGGGTTTTCAAGGATCAGACATGAAGAAAATACTTCTGGCAGTGGCTGTCGCATCGCTGTTGGCCGCATGTGGCAAAAAGGAAGAAGCTGCCCCGGCACCCGCCGCAGCGCCTGCTTCTGCACCCGCCGCTGCTGCACCAGCACCTGAACCCGCAGTGCTGAAGGTCGCTATCGACCCTACCTACGAACCCTTCACTTTCAAGACCGCCGACGGCAAGCCCACCGGCTTTGACGTGGACATCGCCAGCGCCCTGTGCGAGCAGGTCAAGCGCAAGTGCGAATTTGTCGAGCAGGTGTGGGACAGCATGATCCCCGGCCTGACCGCCAAGAAGTACGACGTGATCATTAGCTCCATGTCCATCACCGACGAACGCATGAAGGAAGTGGATTTCACCGACAAGTACTACAACACCCCCAGCCGCATCGTGCTGAAGAAAACCGTCAAGTTCACCGACGTTGCTTCCATCAAGGGCAAGAAGATTGGTGTTCTGAAGGGCTCTACCCAAGAGAAGTACGCCATGGGTGAACTCAAGACTGCCGGTGTGGTGGTGAACTCCTACGAAGCCCAGGACCAGGTCTACCTGGACATCAAGTCCGGCCGCCTGGATGGTACTGTGGCCGACTACCTGGAAGTGTCCGGCGGTTTCCTGTCCAAGCCGGAAGGCGCCAACTACCAGCTGGTGGGCCCGGACCTGCGTGAACCCAAGTACTATGGTTACGGCGTAGGCGTTGCCATGCGCAAGGGTGAAGACAAGCTCAAGGGCGAGTTGAACGCTGCCATCAAAACCATCCGTAGCAACGGCACCTACAAGACGCTCAACGACAAGTACTTCGCCAAGTACAACATCGACGTCTACGGCGAGTAATCGCAACAGACAAGCGACGGCGCGCTGGTTCGGCGTACCGTCGCTTTTGTTTTTACAGCCTGCCCATCCATGCAATCTTCCTACTACACGGCCATTCTGCAGGGCTCGGTACTGACGGTGGGCGTTTCCCTGTGTGCCTTGCTGGTATCTATCGTGCTGGGGCTGCTGGGTGCAGCGGCCAAGCTGTCGGGCCGCCCGGTACTGGTATCCATTGCATCGAGCTACACCACCGTGATCCGGGGCGTCCCGGACCTGGTCGTCATGCTCCTCGTTTTTTACGGTGGCACCATTGGCATCAACCACCTGCTCGAGCTCTCGGGCAGCAAAGCCACCATCGACATCAACCCATTTCTGGCCGGTGTTCTGACCCTGGGCTTCATTTACGGCGCTTACATGACCGAAACCTTTCGGGGCGCCATTCTGTCGATTCCCAAGGGACAAATGGAAGCGGCCTGGGCCTTCGGCATGGGACGCACGCAAACTTTCCTGCGCATCACCGCTCCCCAGATGGTGCGCTACGCCCTGCCCGGCTTTACCAATAACTGGCTGGTACTGATCAAGTCCACCGCGCTGGTCAGCCTGATTGGCCTGAAAGAAATGACCTACCTGGCCAAGCAGGCCAGCGCAGCGACCCGCTCACCGTTTGCCTTCTTCCTGTTCACCGCCGGCCTGTTCCTGCTGTACACCACCGTCTCGCTGTATGCACTGAAAAAGCTCAACGCACGCTACAGCCTGGGCACCAAGCGGGGGCAACTGTCATGAAGTGGCATGTCATTTTCGAACCGCAGAATCTGGAGCTGTATGCCACCGGCATCCTCACCACCCTGGGCCTGCTGTTTTCATCGCTGGGCATTGGCGCCGTGCTGGCCCTGCTGTTTGCGCTGGCACTGACCGGGCCCTGGGCACCCCTGCGCTGGATCGTGGGGGCCTATACCTATGTGATTCGCGGAACCCCGCTGCTGATTCAGGTCTACATGATCTATTACGGCCTGGGGCAACTGGAGTGGATTCAGGCCCGCTGGGACGACGTCTGGCCCTGGACCCACTTCAAGGAACCTTTCTTCTGCGCTCTGCTGGCGTTCAGCCTGAACACCGCGGGCTATACCGCCGAAATGCTGGCTGGCGCCATCCGTGAAACCAACGCAGGCGAGATTGAAGCAGCCCAGGCTTTTGGCATGAGCCGCTTCCAGGTCATGCTGCGAGTGGTGTTGCCCAGCGCCATGCGCCGCACCCTGCCGGCCTACAGCAACGAAGTGGTCATGATGCTGCAAAGCACCAGCCTGGCCAGTGCAGTGCCCAGCATGCTGGACGTCACGGCCGCGGCCAGCCGCATCTACTCGGATTACTACCTGCCGTTTGAAGCGTATATTGCCGCTGCAGCCATTTACCTGGTGGCATCTTTCTGCCTGATTGGTGTGTTCCGTCTGGCGGAAAAGCATTTTCTGGCCTATCTGGCGCCCAGAAAACACTAGCGCGTAACCCGAGCCATCCATGCAACGCATTGACCATCCCCTCCTGTCTCAAAGCCTCGGTTCCCAGAAGACCCTGACCAGTTTTCACTTTGGTACACCGGGCGCGCGGCCCAAGGTCACCATCCAGGCCAGCCTGCACGCCGAAGAGCTGCCGGGCATGCTGGCGGCGCACCACTTGCGCCCCCTGCTGGAAGCAGCGGACCGGGCGGGCAAGGTACTGGGCGAAGTCGTTCTGGTGCCAGTGGCCAATCCCATCGGCCTGGCCCAGCGGCTGGACCACAAGCCCATGGGACGCTTTGAACTCGACACGTCGGAAAACTTCAACCGCCACTATCCCGACCTGGCCAAAGCCGTCTTCCCCCAGGTCAAAGGCGCCCTGGGTGCTGATGCGCAGGCCAATGTCACCCTGGTGCGCAAAGCCATGGGCCAGTACCTGGCCGACTGGCAGCCCACCACCGAACTGGAGAGTCTGCGCCGCACCCTGCTGACGCTGTCGCACGACGCCGACTACATGCTGGACCTGCATTGCGACTGCGAAGGGGTGGTGCATTTCTACACCGAAGAACCCTGCTGGCCCCAGATGGCGCCCCTGGCCCACCTGCTGGGCAGCCGTGCCATTCTGCTCGCCAAAAACTCGGGTAGCGGCCCGATTGACGAGTGCCTGTCGGGCGCCTGGTGGCAGCTGGCCGAGGCCATAAAGGGTGCCGGCATCAGCGCCCCCTTGCCCCAGGGCTGCTGCAGCACCACCATCGAGCTGCGCGGCGAAGCCGATGTGTCGCATGCGCTGGCCCAGGGCGATGCCGCTGCGCTACACGCATTCCTGCAGCACATCGGTGTGCTGGCCTGCGATATCCCTGTCCAGATTCCCGCAGCCCTGTGCCAGCCCACCCCCCTGGCCGGATCCGAAACACTGCGTGCGCCCGCCCCGGGTGTCGTGGTGTTCGCAGCCCAGGTCGGCCAGCAGATGCGCAAGGGCGACCTGGTCGCGGAAGTCATTGATCCCCTTTCGGGCCAGAGCCACGCCGTCACGGCGGGTGTGGACGGCGTGTTGTACGCCCGCATTCGCGACCGCTACATCACCAGCGGTGGTGAACTCGGCAAGATTGCCGGCGCCATTCCCTTTCGAACCGGCGAGTTGCTGGGCGCCTGAGCCCACGCCTTGAGAATCAACACATGAATACCCCGTCCCTCAAACTTCAGGTCGAGAACATCCACAAGCGCTTTGGGTCCAACGAGGTGCTCAAGGGAGTCTCCCTGTCGGCCCATGCAGGCGATGTCATCAGCATCATTGGCAGCTCTGGCTCGGGCAAGAGCACTTTTTTGCGCTGCATCAACCTGCTGGAAAAACCCAACGAAGGCCGCATCATCGTGGCCGGAGAAGAGATCAGGCTGGCACCAGCCAAAAGCGGGGAACTCAATGCGGTAGACCCCAAGCAGCTGGCCCGCATGCGCACCAAACTGGCCATGGTGTTTCAGCACTTCAACCTGTGGGCGCATATGACGGTGTTGCAGAACATCATTGAAGCGCCAGTGCATGTCATGGGCGTTCCCAAAGACCACGCCGTGGATATCGCGCGCAAGTACCTCGCCAAGGTGGGACTTGAAGGCAAGGAAGACAGCTATCCCGCACACCTCAGTGGCGGCCAGCAGCAGCGTGTGGCCATTGCCCGTGCCCTGGCCATGGAGCCCGAGGTCATGCTGTTCGATGAACCTACCAGCGCACTCGACCCCGAACTGGTCACCGAAGTGCTCAAGGTCATGAAAAATCTGGCCCAGGAAGGTCGCACCATGGTGGTGGTGACCCATGAGATGGGCTTTGCCCGCGAAGTCGCCAACCACCTCATCTTCCTGCACAAGGGCCTGGTGGAAGAAGAGGGCAACCCGGCCCAGGTGCTGGCAAGTCCCCGCAGCGAACGCCTGGCGCAGTTTCTTTCGGGCAGCCTGAAATAGGCCAGGCGGACATGGCATCCGCACCACAAGGCGACCTGCGATCGCTCGTCGATCTGCTCCCCATCGGAGCCTATCGGCTGGGCATGGACGGAACCATCCTGCGCGTCAATCCCGCCCTGCTGCGCCTCAATGGCTTTGCGAGCGAGGCCCAGATGCGCGCCGAAAAGGGCGAGTTCATTCCCAACCCCTGTCTCGATCCCTCCCGACGCGCCCTGTTCTACCAGACACTGCTGCAAAAGGGGCGGGTCCACAACTTTGAGTCCGAGGCGATCCGTTACATGACCGGGGAGCACATGTGGATACGCGAGCATGCCCAGCTGGTACGCGATGCGTCAGGAACTCCGCTGTACTTCGAAGGCACGGTGGAGGACATCACCCGCGAGCGCACAGCAGTCGCCGCCTTGCGTCAGAGCGAAACCATGTTGCAAAACGTGCTGCAGACCATTCCGGACCGTGTCTGGATGAAGGATTTGCAGGGCAAGTACATCACCTGCAACCAGGCGTTTGCCGAAAGCCTGCAGGTCACTCCGGACATGATTGTCGGCACCAGCGATGCCCAGTGGGTGGACGAAGCCACGGCCCAGGCGGTTCAGGCCAGCGATGCCCTGGCCTACCAGGCCGGACGCACGGTGTTGCTGGAAGAACAGATGCGCGGGCCCGACGGGCTCACCCCCACCCTGTACGAAATCGTCAAGACACCTTACCTGGATGCTGATGGCCAGTGTGTTGGCCTGGTATGCATCGCGCGCAACATCCAGCAGCGCAAAGCAACCGAGACCCAACTGCGCGATACCTCCGAGCAGCTGGAGCTGGCCCTCATGAGCGCGGACCTGGGACGGTGGGACCACGACCTCACGCAGGAAAAAGGCTACCGCATGGATGTGTACAGCTGCAGAATGCTGGGCCGCGATACCGAGGAAAGTACCAAACGCCGTGCCTGGGGCCACCTGATCCACCCGGACGATCTGCCACAGGCACTGCATGCCATGCAAGCCCATCTGCATGGAGAAACATCCGCCTATGAGGCTGAATACCGCGCACGCCATGCCGACGGGCGCTGGGTCTGGCTGAGCAGCCGCGGCAAGGTGGTACAGACGGGGCAGGACGGATCCGCCCAACGCATGGTCGGCACCCTGATGGACGTGTCCACGCGCAAGGAAGCAGAACACCAGTTACTCACCACACAGGCTGAACTGCAGGCCACCCTGTCGGCCATGCCGGACTTGCTGATTGAATTCAATGGCGCAGGCATCTACCGGGCGATGCATGTCCACGGCAACACCGAGCTGATTACCGCTGTCGAGAACCAGATCGGACGATCTCTATGGGATGTGCTTCCCAGAGACGCCGCCGAGGTATGCCAGGCGGCACTCGATGAGGCCAAAGCCACGGGCCGCTCCGACGGCAAGCAGTACAGCCTGCAACTCTCCAGCGGGAAACACTGGTTCGAGCTCTCGTTGGTGCGCAAACCGACGATTCCCGGTGAAGAGGACCGTTACATTGCCATTGCACGCAACGTCACGGAGCGCAAGCTCGCCGAACATGCCATCGAACACCTCGCTTTTCATGACAGCCTCACCGGATTGCCCAACCGCCGCCTGCTCAACGACCGGCTGCACAGTGCGCTTCTGTCGAGCTACCGGGCGCAAAAACACGCGGCACTGCTGTTTCTCGACCTCGACCAGTTCAAGCTGCTCAATGACAACTACGGCCACGATGTGGGCGACCTGTTGCTGCAGGAAGTCGCGCGGCGGTTGCTGCAGTGCAGCCGTGCCATCGATACCGTCGCGCGTCTGGGAGGCGATGAGTTTGTGGTGCTGGTGCATGACCTCAGCGTGGCTGAAGACAACGCCCGCCTGCACGCCGCCACCGTGGCCCACAAAATCATTGACAGCCTGAACGAGCCCTATGGGATCAAAGGCCAGAGCCATGTCGTGACACCCAGCATAGGCATCACGATGTTCCTGGGCAAAAGCGTTTCTGCAGACACACTGCTCAAGCAGGCCGATATTGCCATGTACCGCGCCAAGGACCGGGGACGCAATACCGTGTGCTTCTACACTTCACAATAGAGACCATGCTCAATTCACTGCCCGCCCCCCTGGTTGCCTTCATTGCCACCCTGCTGATGGTGCTCAATATTTTTTTCTGGGTCCCCATTCTGCTGCTGTTCGCATCCCTGAAGTTTGTGCTGCCGTTCAAGGCCGTACGGCTGCGGATTGACCCCATCCTGCTGTTCATCGCCGAGTCCTGGATTTCAGGCAACAAGGGCTGGATGAACCTCACGCAAAAGGTGCAGTGGGATGTGGAGGGGATTGAAGGGCTGGACCCACGCAGCTGGTACCTCGTCAACAGCAACCACCAGTCCTGGGTGGATATTCTGGTGCTGCAATACCTGCTCAACCGGCGCATTCCCCTGCTCAAGTTTTTCATCAAACAGCAGCTGATCTGGGTGCCGGTGATGGGCCTGGCCTGGTGGGCCCTGGACTTTCCGTTCATGCGCCGGCACAGCGAGGAATTCCTGCGCAAGCACCCCGAGATGCGCGGCAAAGACCAGGAAACCACCCGCAAAGCCTGCGCCAAGTTCGCCCTGATTCCCACCAGCGTCATGAACTTTCTGGAGGGCACGCGGTTTACCGTTGCCAAGCATGCCAAGCAGCAATCACCCTACACCCACCTGCTCAAGCCCAAGGCTGGCGGCATGGCGCTGGCCCTGAACGCGATGGGCGACAAATTTCGCGCCATTCTGGACGTGACCATCGTGTACCCCGATGGGGTGCCCACCTTCGGAGAATTCCTGAGCGGCAAGCTGCGTCGTGTGGTGGTGCGTGTGCGCCGCCTGCCGATCCCCGAAGAACTGCTGCACGGTGACTACGGACAGGATGCCGCATTTCGCGAAGCGTTTTCCGCCTGGGTGCAACAACTCTGGCGTGACAAGGATGCGCAGATCAGCGCACTGCTTCTTGCCTCCCGGCCGGCCGGCAACAAAAGTCCGTAATCCCCTGGGTCTCATCTGCGGAAACGCTACTTGCCCAGATAAGCTTCCTCTTCCAGCGCAAGTTCGGCATCACGCTCAAACAACAGTTCAATAAAGCGCTGTGCCGCTACAGACAATGTGCGTCGGCGAAGTCGCACCACTCCAAACTGCCCCCCCACACCCAAATTGATACCAGGAATGGTTATCAGTTTGCCACTGCGCAGTTCTTCAAGCACCATGAACGCATTCATCACGGTCAACGCGTCACTGTGGAAGATAACGCTCTTCAGCACAGAAGAACTGTCACACGTAATGCGCATCACACCCCGTTTCAGCACTGCAGCCCGCAATTCGGCTGGCAAATGCGACAAAACCTGTTCAATGGCACCCGACGGCAAATTGGGCGCGGCCAATGGAAATGCGAACACATCGCGGGCGGTTGGAGCGGCGAACTTGCTCAGGGGGTGATTGGCACGGCACACCAGCAAGGACGGGTGCTTCAGCAATGGCTGGACTTCTATCTCATCATCAACAGGTACATCACTACTATTGATGATGGCCAGATCGATTTCCCGGGTGTTCAGGCGCGCTGGCATTTCTTTCCACGGACAAATCACCAGGTTCACGGTGAGGTGCGGATATTGCAAACTCATGGCACCCACCACCGCACCAGCCAGCACCGCTGCGCCCCAGGGCCCCACACCAATCTTGAGTTCACCACTCGACAGCCCCTTCGCCAGCTCGATCTCACGTTGCAGGTCGCGTGCAGCCAAATCCAGGTCACGTGCGTTTTTGAGCAACAGTTGTCCAAAAATGGTGGGCTCCACGCCGCCATGTGAACGGTCAAACAGGATGACCTCCAGCGACTCTTCCAGCGACTGAATGCTGCGACTGAGTGCGGATTGGGAAATGTGCATTGCCTCGGCCGCGCGGGCAAAGTTGCGATGCTCCGCCAGACCCAATGCATGTCTTAGATGCCGTAATTCGAACACGATGCACTCCGCTCATTGAGTTGATGTAAACAATGCATTGGACGAATTATGAGTCGAACTCCAGAATGCACCTCATCCAAAAAACAACAACGGAGACAACAATGGAACGTCGCGAACTGTTTAGGCATTCAATGATGGCAATGGGGGCAGGACTGGCAGGTCTGACGCCCGGTTTGAGCCTGGCCCAGGAAGAAAAAAAGGTGCACCCCGCGCAACTGGACATGCTCAAGGGGCAGGAAGGCGTGGGGAACCCGCGCGAGGCACATGCCTATGCCATCGGCATGCAGGCGTTTGAATACGGTTTCCCTCTGGTCTATATGGCCAGTCTGAGCTACACCTTCAACAAGGATCCAATGGGGCAGCAGGTACCGCTGAATGCCTTTATCAGCCCCAAGGACTTTGTCGCGACTTCAAACTTCCGCAACGGCGGCTCGTTCAACACCGACACGGTCTATGCCGGTGCCTTCATTGATTTGCGCAAAGGCCCCATGGTGCTGACCACCCAGGACCCCGAAGGCCATTACTTCTCGGTGCAGTTGTCGGACCTGTACACCAACAACTTTGCCTACATCAGCAAGCGTTCTGGTGGACCCATTTTTGGCAACTTCCTGCTGGTCCCTCCGGGCTGGACGGGCAAAATCCCCAAGGGCAAATTCGACCGCGTATTGCAGTGCGAGCAAAAGTGGCTGTTTGCCCTGGTGCGCCTGCGTATCGATCAGGACGATGCCGCCGAAGTGACCTGGGCCAAGGCCAAATTCAAGCAGGCCCAGTTCACGCCGATGGATGACTTTTTGGCAGGCCGCACGTTTACGCCGAACGACAACAACGTGTTCGACGTCACGCAGTTCAAGGGCAACCCGCTACGCCCCTTCGCCATCTTGAACCACATGCTGACGGAGAACCCGCCGCCCGCCATTGACGAAATCCTGCTGCAGGGCTTCAAGACGGTCCACATCGGGCCAGGCATGGATCTTTCCAAAAACGACCCCGACACCCTGCGCGGCCTGGCCCGTGCCGCCCGCGACGGCCTGCCCGCGCTGCGCTCGCACGTAGAGCGCCCGTGGGCGCGGTCGGTCAATGGCTGGTTTTACTTCCCCACCAATATCGGGCAGGCCAAGACCACCGACTACATCATGCGTTCGGCATGGCAGTCGCTGTGGGGCATCGTGGCGCACCCTCCGCGTGAATGCACCTACCTGTGGGCTTCGCAGGACCAAAATGGCGAGCGGCTCAATAGCAACGGCAAGTATGAGCTGTATATGCGCAAAAACCAGTTTCCAAAAGTCGAGGCGTTCTGGTCCTTCACCATGTACCAGGATTTCAACTTGGTGGTGAACGACGCCAACCGCTGGGCGATTCGTGAAAACATGAAGGGCCTCAAGTTTGATGCAGATGGTGGCCTGCGTATTTATATCCAGACCGAGCGCCCGTCCGAGGACAAGGTCAGCAACTGGTTGCCTGCACCCAAGAGCGGCAATTTCAACATCACGATGCGCAACTACATGCCATCACAGGAGATTGTGGAACAGCGGTACGACCCACCGGTCATGAAGCGCGTCTCCTGATTTGACGGAGCCCGGCCAGCGCTTGAAAAAGCGGGCTGGGCTCCTGCTGGGTTCTTTTGCGGTACAGACTTGAGGAGTGCAAGTTTTTGAGTCAAATCTCACCCCAGCCCTCTATTTATATGCATAAGCAGCTATAACAATAATAGCAATTTCCCGAGGAGAAACCCATGAAGAAGATCAGTTACATGCTTTTGGCGGCGTGCACTGTGCTGGCTGCCGGTTGCAGCAAAAACACCGGCGTCGGCGGTGCAGCGGGGGAAGCCACACCTGCAACTATCCAAGCCAATACCCAGTTGGCCAAGGACCTGAAGCTGGGTGACCCACAAGACTTTGAAGACGCCAAGCGCGGCTTTATTGCCCGACCCAATGGCAAAGTGCTGTCCGCAGACGGAACCGTACTGCACGACTACGACGCCTACCAGTTCATTGAAGGGCAAGCCCCGGACACGGTCAATCCGAGCTTATGGCGTCACGCGCTACTGAATGCACAGATGGGTCTTTTCAAAGTCACGGACGGCGTCTACCAATTGCGTGGTTTTGACATTGCCAACATCACCCTGATTGAGGGCAAATCTGGCTGGATCGTGGTGGATGCACTCACCAGCCGCGAGAGTGCCAGCGCCGCCATGGCTTTTGCGCGCAAACACTTGAGCGACAAGCCGGTCACGGCGCTTATTTTTACGCACAGCCATGCCGATCATTTTGGAGGGGCGCTAGGCATCATTACGCCTGAAGAAGTGGCCAAACGCAAAGTTCCCGTGCTGGCATCGGCGGGCTTCATGGAGGAATCCACAGGTGAGAACGTGATGGTGGGCTCTGCAATGGGGCGCCGCTCCATGTACCAGTTCGGCAAAAATCTGGAACGCTCCGCCAAAGGCAATGTGGACACGGGACTAGGCAAAAACGTGGTTTACGGCGCAGTGGGCATTCTTGCGCCCACCCAATTGATCACCAAGCCCACCGAAGAACTGGTTTTGGATGGGGTGCGATTTGTATTCCATAACGTGCCAGGCGCCGAAGCGCCGGCTGAAATGACGTTTGCGGTGCCGGACAAAAAGCTCTACGGTGGCGCAGAAAACCTGGCCATGACCATGCACAACCTGTTGCCCGTACGGGGTGCCAAGGTGCGTGATGCGCTGCGCTGGTCCGAGTACATGCAGCAGGCGCTGGACCAGTTGAGTGATGCAGAGATTTATGTCGGCCAGCACAACTGGCCGATCTGGGGCAAAGCCCGCATTGCAGAATTCATCACCATGCACCGTGACGTTTACAAGTACACCCACGACCAGACGGTGCGCTTGCTCAACGCGGGCCTGACGCCGCGTGAGATTGCAGACAAAGTCATCTTGCCCAAGTCACTTTCCAGTTACTTTGGTACGCGAGGTTATTACGGTGATTTGCGCCACAACACCAAGGCGGTTTACCAGTTCTACATGGGTGCTTACGACGGCAACCCTGCCAATCTGAATCCCCTGCCGCCCCAGGAGTCTGCCAAGCACTACCTGGAACTGATTGGTGGTGCCGACAAAGCCGTTGCTGCCGCACAAACTGCGTATGACAAGGGTGAATACCGCTGGGCCGCCGAGCTGCTCAACCAGGCAGTATTTGGCCAGCCAGACCACAAGGGTGCAAAAGAACTTCTGGCAAAAACCTACGAGCAGATGGGTTACATGGCAGAAGCGGCCACGTGGCGCAACAGCTATCTGACAGCTGCCGCAGAACTGCGCAATGGTCCGCCCACCAAAGGTATCAGCAAGTCCGATGTGATTGAAATGCTGCACCAGACCCCGATAGAGCGTTTCCTGGAAGCCATGGCTGCTGGCCTGAATGGTCCGGACGCCGAGGGCAAGGATCTGAAGGTGAACCTGGTGCTGACCGACACCAAGGAGTCTTATGTGCTGTGGATTGAAAACGCCGTGCTGCACTTCAAGCGCGCAGAACCAGCCTCGGACGCCAACGCCACGCTGACGCTCACCAAGCCTATTTTCGTGAAAATGATCGCAGGCACCGCTGGCGTCAAGGACACACTGCTGAGTGACGATTTGAAGATCGGCGGCAGCAAGATGGATCTGGTGCGCTTCTTTGGCCTGATTGACAAGGCACCCGGAACCTTCTCTATCGTCACGAAGTAAGTCACCAAACAAAGAATGAATGCGACGGCCCCATCGGGGCCGTGCTGTTTCTTACTTGCCGGCCAGGCCCATGGACCGGGTAATCACTTCTTTCATGATCTCGTTGGTCCCGCCGTAGATGCGCTGTACCCGTGCATCGGCATACGCGCGGGTAATCGGGTATTCCCACATGAAGCCGTAGCCGCCAAACAGCTGCACGCATTCGTCCATCACCTTGCATTGCAGGTCGGAACACCAGTACTTGGCCATGCTGGCCGTCGCGGTATCGAGCTGGTCCTTGCAGATCAATTCGCAGCACTTGTCCACGAACACGCGGGCCACCTGCACTTCGGTCTGCATCTCGGCTAGTTTGTAGCGGGTATTCTGGAACGCCGCCACGGGCTGGCCAAACACCTTGCGCTCCTTCACGTAGTCCACGGTCCAGTTGATCGCAGCCTGGGCCGATGCCACCGCACCAATGGCGATCTGCAGGCGCTCCCAGGGCAACTGCTCCATCAGGCAGATAAAGCCCCGGTTTTCCTGGGGCTTGCCACCCAACAGGTTGTCGGCCGGCACGCGCACGTTGTCAAAGAACAGCTCCGACGTATCCTGCGCCTTGAGACCGAGTTTCTTGAGGCGCTTGCCGACAGAAAAGCCCGGCATACCGCGTTCGACCAGCAAGAGGCTGGTGCCCTTGCCACCGGCGGCCGGATTGGTCTTGGCCACCACCACCACCAGATCGGCATGCCAGCCATTGGTGATAAAAGTCTTGCTGCCATTGAGCAGGTAGCTGCCGTCGGGCTGCTCGATGGCCGTGGACTTGATGCCCTGCAGGTCGGAGCCCGCGGCGGGTTCACTCATGGCAATCGCACCAATCATTTCGCCACTGGCCAGCTTGGGCAGGTATTTGGCTTTTTGTTCCTCGGTGCCGTAATGCAGGATGTAGGGCGCCACGATTTCGCTGTGCAGTCCGTAGCCAATGCCGGACACGCCGGCACGCGCCAGCTCTTCCATCAGCACCACCGAATACAGCTTGTCAGCACCGGAGCCACCGTATTCCTCGGGCATGGTCATGCAAAGGTAGCCGTTCTCCCCGGCCTTGTTCCAGACCTCGCGCGCCACATATCCCTGCTCTTCCCAATCGGCATGAAAAGGTGTGATCTCCTTTTCGACAAAACGACGGAAGCTGTCGCGAAACGACTCGTGGTCGGTGGAAAAAAGGGTTCTTTCAATCATGCTGCACCTGTAAATGGGAGTTCAATATTTATACAAAGCATTTGCTTGGTAAAAAGCAATATACTCCAAAACGCATTAATTCTGTCCAACCACCCTGGAACCCCTGGAGCCCCCCATGACCGAAGCATTTGTATTTGATGCCATCCGCACCCCGCGCGGCAAAGGAAAAAAAGACGGCAGCCTGCACGAAGTCAAACCCGTGACGCTGCTGGCCAACCTGCT
>CAUJJV010000180.1 GCA_963205375.1 Pseudomonadota bacterium | reverse complement strand
GTGCTGAAACAACGAACACTTAAATCCCTGACCCAGGCCGTTGGCGTGGGCCTGCACAGCGGGCAGCGGGTGGAAATCACCTTGCGCCCGGCTGCACCGGATACGGGCATCGTGTTTCGGCGGGTGGATTTGCCGCAGCCGGTGGACATTCCTGTCTCTGCCACGGCGGTGACGGATACCCGCCTGGCATCCACGCTGTCCAACGGCGATGCGCGGGTGAATACGGTGGAACACCTGATGTCGGCCTGTGCCGGTCTGGGCGTAGACAACCTGTATGTGGACATCACCGCCGAAGAGATTCCGATTCTCGACGGCTCGGCTGCGTCTTTTGTGTTCCTGCTGCAAAGCGCGGGCATTGAGCTGCAGAACGCGCCGCGGCGCTTTATCCGCCTGCTCAAACCGGTGGAGGTGCGCGAAGGCAGCGGTGCCAACGAGAAGTGGGCACGTCTGGAGCCGTACCATGGCTACAAGCTGAGTTTCGAGATCGACTTCAACCACCCCGCGGTGGACGGTACCGGCCAACGGGTGGAGTTTGACATGAGCACCGGCTCCTACTCGCGTGACATCGCGCGGGCGCGGACCTTCGGTTTCACCAAGGACGTGGAGATGATGCGCGCCAACGGACTGGCCCTCGGCGGCGGTCTGGACAACGCCATCGTGATGGACGACTACAAGGTGCTCAATGCCGATGGCTTGCGCTACGACGATGAGTTCGTCAAACACAAGATCCTGGACGCCATGGGCGACCTGTACATCGTGGGCAAGCCACTGCTGGCCGCCTACAGCGCTTTCCGCTCGGGCCATGCGCTGAACAACAAACTGCTGCGCGAACTACTGGCCCACCAGGATGCCTGGGAAATTGTGACCTTTGAGGACGCCAAGCTCGCTCCGGCCGGTTTTGCCGTGCCTGCGCGCGCCTGGTAACCAGTTGCGGCCATGCTGCTGTTCCGATTCCTGATCCTGTTGTGCCTGCTAGGCTCCGCGGTGTCGTTTGCGCTGTACGTCGGTACCGGCAATCCGCGCTACAAGGACTGGGGCTGGAAGGTGCTGAAATGGACGCTGCTGGCGGCGTTTTGCTTCTTCACTGTGCTTATTTTGGAACGGGTTGCATAATCTGACCTGATACCACTTTGGCGAGGGGACTGACCATGGCTTCCATTTCCAGCATTGCACTCTCCGGCATGAACGCGGCCCAGACGCAACTCAATGCGTCGGCGCACAACGTGGCAAACCTCCCCACCGAAGGCTTTCGCCGGCATGAAGTGGTGGCCAGTGAACAGGCCGGTGGTGGCGTGACCACCCAAACCGTGCGCTCCCCGCGCGAAGGTGCTGCACTGGAAACCGATGTGGTGACCCAGTTGCAGGCCAAGAATGCTTTCCTCGCCAACCTGGCAGTTTTCAAGACCAACAACGCCATGACAGGCGCGTTGCTGGATGACAAGGCCTGAGCCTTCTCCCAGAATTTAGCGACTGCGCCCCGCGCGGTACGAGGCTTTTGCCCCCATTTTCGACACCCCGCCCAAGCCATCGGCCGCGGCCAATCGTGCCATGGCCTTGCCTGCATGGGCGTGGGTAATGGCCAGGCCCAGCGCATCGGCCGCGTCCGGTCCGGGTAGACCCGGTAACGCCAGCAGACGCTTCACCATTTCCTGGATCTGGGCCTTCTGCGCCTGACCGTGGCCGGCCACGGCCTGCTTCATCTGCAGGGCGGTGTATTCGGCCACGGGCAGATTCTGGGTGACCAGTGCGGTGATCAGTGCGCCGCGCGCCTGGCCCAGCAGCAGCGTGGACTGCGGGTTGACGTTGACGAACACAATCTCGATGGACGCACAGGTCGGCTGGTAGCGTTGCACGACTTCGCTAATACCGTCAAAAAGCACCTTGAGCCGTTCGGGCAGGGCGCGGGTGTCCAGATGCTGCGTACTGATGGTGCCACTGGCCACGTAGCTGACATCGGCGCCATGCACATCCACCACACCGAAGCCGGTGGTGCGCAGTCCGGGGTCAATGCCAAGAATGCGCATGCTAGAGGTCAAAATACCACCGGGCCGAGTGGAAAAACACCGGCGCCGCAAAGCACAGGGCATCCACCCGGTCCAGCAATCCACCCGCACCGGTGGTGGACCGGCCTTCGGCGCCCCAACTGGGAATGCCGCGGTCGCGTTTGAGGGCCTTCATGACAAAGTGGCCCATGGAACCAGCCAGGCAGGCGATGAAACTGAACGCAAAGGCGGTGCCTGGCACCCACGGGGTGATGCCGGCCAGCAGCGCGCCGCACAGGCTGGCCACCGCCATGCCAATGCCCCAGCTGCGCCAATTGAAACTCTGGCTGATGGCCGGGGCCACCGGCGGGCGCTGCAACCTGCGTGAAGCAAAGTGCTGGGTCACCATGCAGATCTGCACGACCAACACCAGGAAGAACACCATGAAGGCGTTCTTGTTATCGTAGCCGGGGAACTTGAGCATCAGCAGGGCCGGCACATGGCTCATGCCGTAGATGCAGACCATGATGCCCCACTGCAGCTTGGCGTTGCGTTCCAGAAAACGCAGTGGGTCATTCGCCAGGGCACTGACCAGCGGCAGGGCCAGAAACACATAGACCGGGATGAAGACGGCGAACATGTCGAAATGCCCGCTGCCCACCAGCCAGTACTGTACCGGCAGCACAACGAAGAACGCCAACACCAGACTGCGGTGGTCACCGAGCCTGGTGGGGGAAAGCGTGAGGAACTCGCGCAACGCAAAGAACGACACCAGACCGAACAGGGTCAGTGCCACCCAGTCGCCGGAAATCCAGCCAATCCAGAACACCAGCACCATCAGCCAGCTGGTGCGGATCACGCCGTTGATGCTCTTGAGGTCCTTGCGCCGCCGCTCGGCCAAGGCTTCATCGGTGTATTCGCGCAACGACAGCATGAAGGCCATGGCGCTGGCCAGCAGCAGCAGCCCGAACACGATCACGAACAGGGCGCCGACCTGCTGGGTGGGGGTGAGGTTCTTCAGGTAGAAATACATGGCGTCTTGTGTGCTTTCTACACATCCCGCAGGGCGATCACGGCCTGGCGCGCACGGGTCAAAAAGGCCTTGCACTCTTCACCCGGCTCCACCTGGATGGGGGCACCAAACGTCACCGAGCACAGCACGGGCACGGGAATCACCTCGCCCTTGGGCAGTACGTGCTGCACATTGTTGATCCAGGCAGGCACCAGCACCGCCTGTGGAAACTTGCACGCCAGGTTGTAGAGACCGGCCTTGAAGGCCTGCGGCTCTTCCGCGTGGCCGCGGGTCCCTTCGGGGAACAGGATGATGGAGTCCCCGTTCGACAAGGCCTCCAGCAGCGGCTCCAGCGGATCCTCATCGGCAGTGCGGTCACGCGACACATAGATCACGTTGAACACCGCCGTGGTGAGCCACTGCTTGAACGGTGTCTTGGTCCAGTAGTCCTTGGCGGCGATGGCGCGGGTGACAGTGCGCAGCTCCTTGGGCAGGGCCGCCCAGATCATCACCAGGTCGGCGTGGCTCTGGTGGTTGGCAAAGTAGATGCGCTGCTCGGCCTTGGGTGGACAGCCGTGCCAGCGCGCCTGGGAACCGGTCAACACCCGGATCAGGCCCAGCAGGAACAGACTCATCAACTTGGCAAGCATGGAGCCCATGATACAGAGCGAAGGTGCCAGCTTTATGGCAATTGCGCGTCGGCCATGCGGCCCGTGATCACGCTGGCCCGCCCCGAGAGGTAAGCCGAATTGGGCAGCTTCTCGAAGTACTTGGGCCGCGGCAGCATGACGGCCAGGCGTGCGGCCTCAAAGGCATTGAGTTTGGAGGCCGGTTTGCGGAAGTAGTGCTGCGCCGCCGCCTCGGCGCCGAAAACGCCTTCGCCCCATTCGACGCTGTTGAGGTAGATTTCCAGAATGCGCCGCTTGGTCAGCAAGCGCTCGAGCAGAAAGGTCAGTACAAACTCCTGCCCCTTGCGCACCATGGTGCGTTCCCCTGAGAGAAACAGGTTTTTGGCGAGTTGCTGGGTGATGGTGGAGCCGCCGACGATCTTGGGGGGCTTGGCGTTGCTGCGCTGCTGGGCGCGCTGTTCCGCCTGGGTGTTTTTGGCCCAGGCTTTTTCCAGTGCGTCCCAGTCCACGCCATCGTGGTTGGCAAAGCCGTCGTCTTCAGAAGCAATCACCGCGCGCTTGAGGTGGTCGGAGATCTGCGGGTAGTCCACCCATTGCTGGCGCCAGCGAAATTCGCTTTTCTCACGGCTGATGCGCCAGGCCTCGGAGCGCTCGAACGCGGTGGACTGCGGCGCGATGACCACCATGGCGGCCACGCGGATGACGAAATACAGCTGCAGCGCAAACAGCGCCAGTGCCATCAGCCCCAACCACCGCCATGCCGCTTTCATGGGCTGCCAGTGACGTTGGCTTCCAGGGTTTCGTCGCGGGTGAACCTGAAGCGCGACACCACCAGAATCTGGTCAGCCTGCTGGCGCATGGCCTTGTTGAACGGACCAAAAGGTCCGGCGGATTTGGCAATGGCCATGGCCCGGCGGTCCAGCGTGGGGTTGCCAGAGGTCTGCACCACTTCGGTGGCGAGCACGCGGCCGTCGTGGTTGACCGTGACGATCATGGTGAGTTCACCGTAGAGTTTCTTGCCACCCGCAGAGGGGAAGTTCTCCGTGCCCCGGTCCTCAATGGCGTGGCGCAGGGTGTCGTAGTACACCGCATACACCGCCTCCTTGGTCGCGGGGCTGATGTAGCGCTTCTTGGGCCGCGAGTTTTCCATGTTGATACGCCGCTCGATCTCGGCCAGCAGCTTGGTGAGCTGCTTGCGCTTTTCTTCGCGCTCGGTCTGTTCGGCTTTGCTGGCGACCTCTTTCGGGTCGGGCGGCGGCATGGTGGCCAACTGGTTCTTCACCTGGGCCAGCAGCAGGGACTGGTGCTCCTGCAGACTTTGCAGCTGTCGCGCACTGCTGGCCTGCTCCAGCGCGTCCCCGGAGTCCGTCGACGGTGATGGAGGCAGTGGGCTGGTGGCCCGGCCTTTTTCGGCATCTCCACCGCCGGCCAGGGAGGCCTGTGCAATCGCCTTGGCTTTGTCGGGTTTCTCTTCGGTGCGTGCGTTGACGAGGATGACCTCCAGCGGCGTGTCCTCAAACACGCGGTTGAAGCTCTCCGGATCCACAAAGCGCACCGTCAGCAGCACCACGTGCACGGCGACGGAGATGCCCAGTGCCCATTGGAGTGTGCTGAAGCGGGGGATGAAGCGCAGGTTCACGGTGCTGGATTATCGCCGGCGGGTTCGGGGTTTTCGCTGACGTCCACGGCAATGGCGATGGGCCCGGCCACGTCGTCTTCGTCCTCGCCTTCATCGGTGGCTTCTGCGGCATCGGCAGGGGCATCCAGCCGCTCCACCACGGTGCCATGTACGTCGAGCGTGATCAGGTCCATCTCGCCGAGCTTGACCCGTACCTTGGCATTGCGCGGCAGCCCCTGGGCACCCATGACCGGCAGCACCAGCGGAATGTCGTCGGCGCGCACCATGTTTTCCTTGAACACGCTGGCCACCAGCTCGGTGATGCCGTGCTGCTGCACGTAGCGCATGGTCCAGAAACGTTCCATGGCGCCCTGGTAGCCGTTGTAGGCGCTGTAGGCGGTGTCAAAGGCCGAGATGATCGCGAACAGCTCGGCGTCCTTGGGCTTGAACGGCGCCACCAGCGCGGCGGTCTTGCCGTGGCGCGCGCAGGCAATGATTTGCCACTGGTTCACCAGGTCGGTGTAGCGGCGTAGCGGCGAGGTGCTCCAGGCGTAGCTTTTGACGCCAATACCGGCGTGCGGAAGCGCTTTGGTGCCCATGCGCACTTTGACGCCTGGCGCCAGAGAGGCTTGGCTGCGGTAAATGCCGGGCACGCCGAGTTCGGCCATCCAGCTGCCCCAGGTGCTGTTGGCCAGGATCATGGCCTCCGCCACGATCAGGTCCAAAGGCGCGCCGCGCTGGCGCACGCTGATCAGTACGGTTTCATCGCCTTGGGGCTCGTTACCCTGGTTCTCGGCCAGGCGGAAGTTGTAGTCGGGCCGGTTGAAAGTTTCGGGCTTGCCGCGCACCACTTCGCGCTTGGCCTTCAGGTCTTTGGCCAGGCGATATAAAAATGATAGCTGCTCGCGCAATGCGGACGCGGGCTGGACGTCATTTTGATGCTCAAACGCCGAGTCGGTGAGCCATTGCTCGGTCACGACGGCGTCGAGCTGGTCATGGCGCAGGTTGTGCGCAATCGGCACACGCTCCAGCCGGGTTTCGCTGCTCTTGATCTCCAGCGTGGCTTCGTCCAGCATGACATACAGCGAGACGGACGGGCAATCGCGGCCTTCCTGCAGGGTGTAGGTCTGCACCACATCGTCGGGCAGCATGGTGACCTTGTAGCCCGGCATGTAGACGGTGGACAGGCGGGCTCGTCCCAGTCCGTCCACGGGGCTGCCGGGCTGCACGGCCAGGCCGGGTGCGGCAATGTGGATGCCGATGGTGACTGTGCCGCTGCCCAGGCCTTGCAGGCTCAGAGCGTCGTCAATCTCGGTGGTTTGCGAGTCGTCAATCGAGAAGGCATGCACCGGCGCCACTGGCAGCGCGTCGGCAATGGCGGGGGCGGCGATGGCGGGGAAGCCGGTGCCCTTGGGGAAGTTCTCCAGCAGAAAGCGCTTCCAGTGGAACTGGTAGGGCGATGCGATCGCGCCGGCGTTCTGCAGC
>CAUJJV010000179.1 GCA_963205375.1 Pseudomonadota bacterium | reverse complement strand
AAGCTGCGGTCCAGTTCGCTGTGCTGCGGCAGGTAGGCCATCCGCAGCTCGGATGCACGTTCGATGCGGGCATGCCGGTCCAGTGGCACCAGACCGGCGATGCCTTTGAGCAACGTGCTTTTGCCTGCGCCATTGGGACCGATGACGGCGGTGAGAGAGCCCTGCGCAAAGTGGCCACTCACATGGTGCAGGGCCGGGTGTTGGCGGTAACTCACCGTCAGGTTGTGCAGGGATATGGCAGCCCGTGCTGCTGGCAACGCACTCATAGCGGTGCAGCCTCCAGGCTGGCCCACCACACGCCCAGCCACAGCAGGGCCAGCGCGGGCAGGGTGAGGGCCACCCGCTTCCACGCTGGCAGGGCGATGCAACTCAGCTGTTTGTAAAGTTGGGCAGGGGCGCGTGGAGTGGTCACAAAGCTATCTCATAATGCAACTGGATTGCGATATAGTCTAACGCAACTTAGTTGCATTTGTAGGGATGCTTTGATGGCTTCTGCACTGCCTCCGGCTGCACCGGTATTGAAGGGTGATGACCCGATCGACGCGCTCCTGTCGGCCCATGGCCTGCGCCGGACCGTGGCGGCGCGCCGGGTTCTTGGCTGGTTGCTGGCCCATCCCGACACCAGTTACACCCATGCCCAGCTGCAGGACGCACTGGCGGGCAGCAGTGCCGAGCCTCTGGACCGCGTCACGCTGTACCGGCTGATTGACCGCCTGACCCAGGTCGGCCTGCTGCTGTGCCGTGTGGACAGCCAGCGCGTGCGCCGCTACCAGGCCATGCCGGCCAGCGTGCATGCCACCCCGCATTTCGAATGCCAGAGTTGCCACCGCGACAGCCCCCTGGCCGGAGCCCTGCGCGCCAGTGACCTGGAGAAGGCGGCCGAAACCGCGATCGAAGCACTGCGCGCACTGGGCTACCAGGACATGCATCTGGACTTTGCCGTGCGCGGTGTGTGTGCCGACTGCGCAACCGGCGCCACGGCGACCGGGGCCACCGCAGGGCCAGCTGCATGATCCGTACCCAGGGTCTGGCGTACCAATACCCCGGCACCCCCAACGCGGCGGTGCTGCAGTTTCCCGATGTCGATGTGGCGCAGGGCGCCGTGTTGCTGCTCAGCGGCCCTTCGGGCTGTGGCAAATCGACCTGGCTGGCCTTGGTGGCCGGGCTGGTAGCGCCCAGCGCGGGTACGGTGGAGGTGGCGGGTCAGCCCTTGCATGCTCTCAAGTCCGTGGCGTCTGACGCATGGCGGGCGAGGACGATCGGTTTCTTGCCCCAAAAATTGCACCTGAGCGCGGCGCTCACCGTGCAGCAGAACCTGGCCATGGCGCAATGGGCGGCCGGTCAGCCTGAAGATGGCACCGCTATCCACGCCGCACTGCAGGCCCTGGGCGTGGACGAGCTGGCGCAACGCACACCTGCGCAGCTCTCGGGTGGGCAGGCGCAGCGCGTGGCGCTGGCACGTGCGGTGCTGTTGCAGCCCCGCGTGTTGCTGGCCGACGAGCCCACCGCCAGCCTGGACGACGAGGCCGCGGCCGACGCGGTGGCCCTGTTGCTGGCCACCGCCCGCACCCACGGCGCCACGCTGGTGATTGCCACGCACGATGCGCGCGTGGCAGCGCTCATTCCTGCCGGGGTTGAGGGTCAAATAGGCTTCCAGCCCTTGCATCTATTGCGCAAGCAGCTATCAAAAGAGGAGCGGTCCGCATGAGGACGCTGCGCTTTGCCTGGCGCTACCTGTGGTCGCGCCCGCTCGGGGCGGCACTCAATGTACTGCTACTGAGCCTGGGGTTGGCGTCCATCACCTTTCTGCTGCTGGTGGGGGCGCAGCTCAGCAAAGCATTTGACCGCGACCTGGCCGGCATTGACGTGGTGGTGGGGGCCAAGGGCAGCCCCATGCAGCTGATTCTGTCGGGTGTGCTGCACATCGATGTGCCGCCCGGCAATGTGCCGTTCAGCGCGGTCAAGGAGCTTGCCAGGAACCCGCTGGTGGACCACATCATTCCCATCAGTCTGGGCGACAACTATGCGGGCTACCGCATCGTCGGCACCTCGCTTGCCTATCTCGACCACTACGAAGCCCAACTGGCCCAGGGCCCGCATAACCGTCTATGGGATGCGCCCATGCAGGTGGTGCTGGGCGCCACCACGGCGCGCAAATTGGGGCTGGCGCCGGGGCAAACCTTTGTCGGCTCGCACGGCCTGGGCGCAGGTGGCCACACGCATGGCGACAACGCCTACACAGTCGTCGGCATCCTGGCACCCAGCGGCAGCGTGCTGGACCGCCTCATCCTGACCGACACCGCGTCGGTCTGGAAGGTGCACGAGGACTACACGGCAACGGACGATGAAGACCGACAGGTGCTGGAAGAAGAACGCGAAATCACCATGGCGCTGGTCCAATACAAAACCCCGATGGCCGCACTGAGCTTTCCGCGCTATGTGAACACCAGCACCGAGATGCAGGCCGCTGCCCCCGCTCTGGAGATCAGCCGCCTGCTGCACATGCTGGGTCTGGGCACCGAGGTGCTGCGTGCGTTTGCCGGCGTGCTGCTGCTGACCGCGGGCCTCAGCGTGTTCATTGCACTGTGGAGCGCTGTGCGCGAGCGTCGTGCTGATCTGGCGCTCCTGCGCATGCTGGGTGCGCCGCCGCGCAAGATCGCAACGCTGCTGCTGTGCGAAGCCCTGTGGCTGGGCGTGGTGGCCTCGGTGCTGGGGCTGCTGTTGGGCCAGGCGTTCACGCTGGCGCTGGCCTGGATGCTGCAACTCGACAACTCCCTGCTGATTGGCGGCATGGTCTGGCCGGTGGAGTTGGTCACGGTGCCGGTGCTGGCGCTGTCCGTATCCCTGGTGTCGGCTCTGCTGCCGGCCTGGGGGGCTTACCGTGTGAGCGTGCTGGAACTGCTGCAGACCCGCTAGATGATTTCTTTTCCCTCAACCTCATCCTTCAAGGTAATTTATGAAAAAAGCACTCCTGGCCCTCGTCCTGCTTGCGCAAGCAGCTACGTTTTCCATAGCAGCTGAAACCGACAAGGAAACCAAAGAAGACATCGCCAAACACCGGGCCATGGCAGCCGCCCATGAAGCCGCCGCCAAATGCCGCGAAGCGGGCAAGGGTGAAGATGTCTGCAACAAGGAACTGCAGGCCGCCTGCAAAGGTCTGGCGATTGGCAAGTTCTGCGGCATGAAGCACGAGCATTGAGCTCCATATTCCTGAGACGGCGCGTGCGTGAGGCCACGCTTTAAGATAGGCCTGTTGGAGGTTCCCATGAAGTCAGTCTTTCGCGTTGTACCGGTCCTGCTCGCCCTGTCGATGGGCGGTGCGCAGGCCCAGCTCAGTTCCTCCATGGCGCCCGGTGGGGCGGTGCCAGCGGGGTCCGGTGCCGGGGTGCACAGCCCGAACAGCCCATTTGCGCCACTGCAGGAGCGCAACGACGTGCTGCCCTGGTCGCTGCTGACGTCCATCAAGACCAAAACCGAGAAAAACCGCATCCTGCCGGTGTTCACACCGGCCGTGATGGCGCTCAATGCCAAGAGTCAGCGTGTGCAG